>JAKSCF010000189.1 GCA_022360735.1 Clostridia bacterium | reverse complement strand
TCGCCTGCCGTCGGTGCGCTGTGGGAGCATGCCCGACGCCGGCCTGGGCAACAGGCCGTGATCGATCCGCGCGTGTCGCGGACGTTCGAAGAGCTGCGCTCGGACGTCGAGGCGCTCGCGCGCGCCCTCCGCGACCATGGCATTCGCGCGGGCGAGCCGGTGCTGGTCCTGTTCGATGTCTGCGCGGAGTCCGTGGTGGCCTATTGGGCGCTTCGGGCGATCGAGGCCGTCGTGGTGGTTGGCGATCCGACCGGCAAGAACGCCGACGTGGCGCACTATCTTCGGGTGACGGGCGCACAGCATGTGCTGGCCGGCCGACGGGCGGCCGAGGCACTGGAACCGCCGGACGGTGCCGCCTGGCATATCTTGGAAGGCGGCTCTGAAGGCGCGCTTCGCCGTTGGGCCCTCACGCCCAGCCCCAACGCTCCGGCAACGCCGGGCGGTGCGTTCGAAGCGGCGGGCGATGCCGCCGTGGTGCTGTTCAGCTCCGGCACCACGGGCAAGCCCAAGGCGATCGTCCATAGCAAAGCCTCCATAGCGGCGCTGCACCAGGTTCTGTTGGAAACCTGGAAGCTATCCCCCGGCGACGTCGTCTTGGGTGCGCTCCCCTTTCACACCATCTACGGGCTGATCTTCAGCGCAGCCTCCGCCATTCATTCGGGTGCAACGCTGGTCCTCCTCGAACGCTTCCACCCCAAGGATGCCCTGGCCGCCATCGCACGCCACCGCATCACGACAGCGGCCCTGGTGCCCGCCATGCTGATCATGATGCGGACTCTCGAAGGCAACGAGGGCTACGACCTGTCATCGCTGAGAGCGATCTACACGGCCTCGGCGCCGATCAGCGAGGCCGATATCGAGCGCTTTCGCGCCTTCAGCGGCGCCTCCGTGATCGCGAACTACGGCATGACGGAGATTCCCGGCGCCGCGGTCGAACCGGCGGACGCACCGCATCATGCGGGATCCGTCGGACGGATCAGCCCCGGTTTCGAGGTGTCCGTCCGCAACGCCGAGGGAAGGCCCCTGCCGATCGGCGAGACCGGCGAGATCACCATGCGGGGGCCGACCTTGATGCAGGGCTATCTCGGCGACACGGCGCAGACGGCAGAGCGCATCCGCAACGGCTGGATCCATTCGCAGGACATCGGCCGCATCGACGTCGCCGGCAATATCTATCTCTCCGGGCGCAGCTCGGACATGATCATGCGCGGCGGCCTGAACATTTCTCCCCTGGAGGTCGAGAACGCCCTCTCCACGCATCCGGACGTTCTCGACGTCGCCGTCGTGGGCGCCCCCCACGCGGTTCTCGGACAGACGGTCTGGGCCTTCGTCGCGGTGCGTGCACCCGAGCCGGGCGCGAGTCTCCAAGAAAGGCTCACGGAGCACTGCCGCGACTTGCTCTCGCCGCCCAAGGTTCCGGCGCGGGTGCTGTTCGTAGACGAAATCCCGCGCAATGCCGGCGGCAAGATCCTTCGCAGGCAACTCCTGTCGGACAGAGACGCCGCCGCGGGCGGCAGCAACGGGTCAAGCGGGA
>JAKSCF010000724.1 GCA_022360735.1 Clostridia bacterium | reverse complement strand
GTAAATAGTACCCTTTCAAAAAAAAGATAAATCTGTCATTTTAGATTCTAGGAATAATACTTGCTTTAATAATTCCTATTTTAGGTAAAAAATTTCAAGTTTGCTAAAGTTGGAATAAATTATCAATTCTTTTAACATCTATATCGTATTTTTTTATTTTTCTGTATATTGTGGATTTACTCATGTTAAGATTCTTTCCTGCTAATATAACATTCTTATTACATTTTAAAAGCATGTTTACAATATTATTTTTTTCTATATTTTCTATAGAAAGAATAGACGACGCCTCATTATTTTGATGAATACAATGATTATTATTATGATTTATAATGAGATCCGGTAAAAACGCCTCTGTTATGACCCTGTCATCACATAGATAATATGCTCTTTCAATTATATTTTGAAGCTCCCTCACATTTCCAATCCACTCGTAATTCTCTAAATATCTTACAAATTCATCGCTAAATCTTTTGATATTTTGAGGATGTTGATGGTTCAAATTCTTTAGAAAATAATTGGCACAAATGTCTATATCCTCTTTTCTTTCCCTTAACGGCGGAATTTCCAGCTTAAATACGTTCAATCTATAATACAAATCTTCTCTAAAATTTTTTCTTTGCGCTTCGTATAATAAATTTCTATTGGTAGCTGCTATGACGCGTACATCTAATTTGATCTCATAATTGCCGCCTATTCTTCTTATAGATAAATTGTCCAACACTCTTAATAGCTTCGCTTGAAGCTCTAATGGCAATTCACCGATCTCATCTAAAAATATGGTACCGCCATTTGCAAGTTCAAATTTCCCAGGATTTCCTTCCTTTAAAGCCCCGGTAAATGCACCTTTTTCATATCCAAACAATTCACTTTCAATTAAATCTTTGGGAAGAGATGCACAATTCATAGCAATGAAGGGACCTTTTGAATAACTGCTGATATTATGAATGGCATGTGCAAATAATTCTTTTCCTGTTCCGCTTTCCCCTTCAATCAAAATACAAGCTCTGCTCCTAGCCATTTTTTTTGCGGAACTAATAATCTGTTTCATTTTAAGGGTTCCGGTTACAATATTTTTAAAAGTATAAGTGGCAATATTACCGGTCAACTTGTTAACTGCCTTATGCAAGTATTTCGTTTCTTTAAAAGCCAGCGCAAAACCAATGGTTTCATGATTCGTAATCATCGGGACGATATTCACGCTGCAGGGTATCCTTTTTTGATTCACATAAAAATTACAGTCCGTAAAATAAGCCGTCTTTCTTTCATTGAGATAATTGATATTAAAATCAAAATTTAAATCTCTAAACATTTCTCTCGTGTCTAGTTCTCGTATATCTTCATGGTCCAGCTCAAGTATCTTTTCAGCTCTTTTATTGACCTTGCTGATTTTATAATCCTTATCTATGATTATAATGCCGTCTGAAGTGCTTTCAAAGGTTGTTTGAATCAGTTCATTAGACCTAAGCAGTGCTATTTGCTTCTCTATTGTGTAGGCTGAAGCAACGATTATACCTAATGTGTGCGAGTGTGCCGTATTACCGTCACCTGACATATTTAAGCACCCAATAACGTTCCCGTTTTCATCATGAATGGTGGTGGCAGAGCAGGTCCATTCATGATGTGATAAACAATAATGTTCTTCACCCACCACTTGTATGGTTTTATCAATGGCCAATGCAGTTCCTATAGCATTGGTTCCAACTGCTTCTTCAGACCATAAAGACCCAAAATCAAATCGAATTTTATCTGCTTTTCCTCTTACAATATTGTCGCCTATTATTTCAATGATATAACCATGCTTATCAGTTAAAACCAAGACATAATGACTTTCGGCTACAATGTTATGGAGGTTTTTCATAATGGGCTTTGCGATCTGTAATAATTCCTTGTTTTTTTCTATGATGTATTCATATTGGACTTTACTTTCTTTTTTCCCTTTTCCATCCAGATAATCAACGCCATATTTTTTACACCGTTTCCAGGATTCTGATATTATTGGACTCACGGATGGGTCTATAATATTTTCATTAATAAACTTTTCCCACGCTTTTTTCTTCTTTCTTCTACTATCCAAAATATCACCCTCTCTCTAAAGAACGTACTTTTATTAAATTATATATCATCAAAACCATATTATCCAATATCTGATATTAAAAGCAAATATTATTTGGACCCTAACTGACAACTTGTTCGCTATAGTTCTAAATCAAAATTAAACTGCCTATCTTTTCCTCCCTATAGCATTAACATTGCAGGGTTTTCTATATATTGTTTCAGTCTATATAAGAACTGAGCGCCAACTGCTCCATCAACTGCTCTATGATCAGCTGTAAATGAGAGTTTCATAAATGGCTTTTGGATCATAGTTCCATTTTCCAATACCGGAACCTCACTTATAGCATTGACTCCAAGTATAGCGACTTCCGGTTGATTGATAATGGGAGAAAATGCGTCGATCCCAAACATACCCAGATTTGTGATGGTAAAAGTTCCTCCCGTCAGCTCATCTGTGGAAAGCCGGTTTGTTTTCGCTTTATAAGACAGGTCTTTGATTTCAGAAGAAATATCTTTTAACCCCTTTGCATTGGCATACTTGATAACAGGGACCATCAATCCATTTTCAAGTGCAACAGCGACACCCATATTGACATAATTTCTTAGTATCAGCGTCTCACCGTCTATTGAACAGTTGACCAATGGAAACTCCAATAATACTTTTGCAGCAATTTTCACTAAAAAATCCGTATAGGTTAGCTTTTCAATATCTTTAAGATCATTTTTCAACTTTTTAAGATTGGTTACATCCACTTTTATATCATAAGTAACAGCAGGAGATACATTCCAGCTTTGTGACATCCTCTGGGATATTACTTTTCTCATCTGCGACATAGGGACTCTTTCATCCTTAGGATTTACCGCTTCAAGGAATTTCCGCTCCTTGCTAAACTCTAATACATCCTCTTTCATTATTCTCTCATCTTTATTAATATCAGAAAGATTAACCCCCAAACCCTGTGCTGTTTTAACTGCCATTGGAGAAGACTTGATTTTTTTTTTTTTTTTAAGATATTTTTCAACATCTTCTTTTGTAATTCTGCCATTTGGACCGGTCCCGGCAACATCATAAACATCAATATTGTTTTCCATTGCAAGCTTTTTGGCAATAGGTGAAACCTTTACTCTCTTGGGCTTATCTTTTCTTTCTCTGCTTTCTACTTTTGATACGCCGGACTCTACGCTGCTTTCTCCGGCCTCTCCTTTTTCAGGTGATTCCCATAACAGAGCTGATATGTCTTCATCCTTATCTCCAATAATAGCAACAGGCTTTAAACAAGCGATGACATCGCCTTCATTGGCCAACAGCTTTCTCATAAATCCCTTCTCATTTGCCTCAACTGTATTGGTTAATTTATCTGTTGCGACTTCGAATAGGACTTCACCGGGGTTAACTTCATCCCCTTCAGCTTTATTCCATTTTACTAATTGCCCTTCTTTCATAGTAAGCCCTAGTTTAGGCATTACTATTAAACTTGCCATTAAAATTCCTCCTTTTACTTGCTATGATGATGATTAGCAATCAAAAAATCCATTGAGCTGTGCCGTTTCTAATGTCTTTTTAATATTGACATGAAAAGGTCCATTCCTAGTTATTCTAAAAATAAACCGATCTTTCTTTTTAAAAGTGATTTCTCTTTCTCCATCCAGCGCAATAACACCTTTATCTTCTGCTGTGTATTCATACCCTTGATTCAGTTGGATGATCTCAGGTTCACCAAGTTTTATTGGTTGGACTAATCCGGCAGCTACGGGAGCAATGATTTTATACTTGCTCTCAGTCAAGTCAATACATATTCCAAAATCATCGTCGTCCCTTACTATTTTTTTTTTTTTTTT
>JAKSCF010000243.1 GCA_022360735.1 Clostridia bacterium | reverse complement strand
ATTGGAAACTCAATCTTTTGTTCTCCATTATACCAGCCATCAAAAACTCGATTATTTTTCTGAGGTGGTTCCGGTTCATTAATAGTTTCATTCCATTTAGCTTTTATAGGCGCAACATCCGTGCCCCCGTCACTATCAAAAGTTACAGTATATTCCGCATTTTCATCTATTATGGCTAACTTCAATCTGAACCATATCTTTTGGTCATCATGGGTATATCCTACACTGTCTACAGCATTATCAACATCTTCAATTTCGAATTTATAAGTTCTTGTATTTAAACCCGGGTCCTCTTCTACTATCTCTGGCTCTGTATATATAGCAACATCTGTCCTCACTTCATGCCCTGGTCCGGATATTGCTCCTATTGTCCTCACTTCATCGTCTGGTCCAGGGGATATTGCTCCCTCTGTCCTTACTTTTATACTTTTTAACTGAGAGGTATCGTTTATAGTTATATATGCAAAACTGATACTGTTATTCACCTCTACTTCGCCAATTCCATCTATATAAGGATCTATATTGTCTTCAATTATATCTTCACTTTCATTTAATGCTTTCACTTCAACTTTATGGGTTCCATTTTCTAGGTTTGATTCTGCTACGGCTTTCCCAATACTGCCTAAAAATGTCCCTAATATAAATACCAATACCAACATTATGGATATTATTTTAGATGGTATTGTTTTATATCTATGTATCATAATATGATTTCCTCCTTCCGGTTTTAATTGATTATATGTATATTAAGAAACGCTTCCCCACGAAACTAATCCTTAGAATAAATCATTTTTTTCTTATTTTATTGAAGCCCCTCGCTTCCAACACTATACTGCTATATACAGTCAGCTTTTTTTCATTGAATACGTGACCTCCTCTCTGTATGCTTTTGGATTATAATCCACTACAAACCTGTATTGTTTACCGCAATAAATAATAACTTCTTTTTGACCTTTTTTTAAAATTTTGATTTCTACTGACATATTTCCAAACCCATCATGTTTAAACAACTCGTTGTAAACTTCTATCATTTTAGATATGACAGGTTGACTATCACTGTACGTCACATATACCCCTCCCTATTATCTTTTATCTTGGTTCATCCAAAAAAACGTTTGTATATTTGTGAATGGTTTATAGTTTCACTTTTTTTGAAAATGATTATCATTATCATGCAATATTATTATATTGAATCTAATATCTTGATGTCAATATTTTCTAAACTTTATGTATCAGCGAATACCTTTTTTTATATTGGTTAAAGAAATAGTTCTCAGATACGCTTTATTAAGATGGAAAGACTATGTTATAATGTGGAAAATAATTATTTTAGAGGATAATATAATGTTAGAAAAAAGTATGTTTTCTAATTGCATAAAACAATTAATTTCCAGCCCTATATTTAAATCCATGTCAAGATCAGAAATCATAACCACGCTGGATTCAAAGTCTGCTGAAATTGTAAATTACAAAAAAAACGAATTGATCTGTAAACAGTATGAGCCCTTGGATTGTATCGGTATTATTTTGGAAGGCAAGGTTTATATGACAAGACAATGTGTCAATACGAATACTATGTCTACTTATGTCATGGGCAAAAACGATGTTTTTGGTTTGGATATTATATGTTCGGACGCAACGACCTCCCCCTATGCAATAGAGGTTGAACAAAGCTCTACCGTATTATATATAGAAAGCTCTAAGCTGTTTTTTATGGACAAAGCCAATTATAAATTTACAAGCAAATTTAATTTGAATTTAATTAAAATATTGGCCGAACACAGTGTATTTATGACCAAGCAAATGGATTACATCAGAATAATGTCTTTAAAAAAGCGCGTATGCACCTTTTTGCTGGACAATTATATGATCAATAAAAATAATCTTTTTATTATTAACATGACCAGAGATCAAATGGCCAATTACCTTAATGCTACACGACCTGCAGTATCTAGAATTCTCCGTGAGTTAAAGGAGCAAAATATTATTGACTATTATCGCAGTTCATTTAAAATCTTAGATTTAGAAACACTGTCTAATTTATAATTCTTTTTATAAAATAAAAAATCATTTACCAATATAGTAAATGATTTTTTATTTTATAACGCCTGTTCATGTGTGATCAAGTTACCCAGCAATTTTTTGAATTTGCTTTGAATTTTCAAAATCCTATGTTCAACACTGATATAAATCACAGGTACAACAATTAGTGTTAAGAAAGTAGACATCAGCAGGCCTCCCATAAATGAAAGTGCCATCGGTCTGAATAAGACACCGCCTGACAGCGCCATTGGAAGCAGACCAAGCACTGTCGTTGTGGTACTGAGTACTACCGGCCTGAATCTCACATCTGCAGCTTTTTTACACGCATCCACAATATCTGTTCCTTTTCGCCTTTCGCCATTGATATAGTCAATCAAAATAATGGCATTATTGACCACCACGCCAAATAAGCTTAAAAAGCCCAGCATGGCAAATATGGACATGGTCTGCCTAAATAAGAT
>JAKSCF010000202.1 GCA_022360735.1 Clostridia bacterium | reverse complement strand
TCAAGTTCTTTTTCTAAACGTCTGATCTTCTGTGCTGGGGGCTCTTTTGAACGTGGGTTTGACATAGAATGTAAATGTGGTTTTGACCAGTCTAAGTTACCATGTTTGCGCAGCCAAACCAAAACAGTGCTTCTGCCTTGAATACCATAAGCCTTTTGAGCTTGCTTATAAGTCATTTCGCCTTTTTCTACTTGATTGACTACTGCCAATTTAAAGCCTAAGTTGTAATCACGTTGACTACGCCTTTTTACTGATTTTTTTAAGTTTTCCATAATAAGTCGATTTTGTGTCAACTTATTTCAGGACGGGACAATTAAATAAATAAAGCCTCTTGTTTCCAAGGGGCTTTTTTTTCTCAAATTAATCAATATTTTTGTGCTTAGAATTTAAGGATATGATGGTATGAATGTAAAAACACATTGGGATAAAATCTATAGTAAGCATAGTTTTGATCAGTTAGCATGGTTTCAACCTTCTCATAAATTAAGCCTGGAACTAATTGAAACCTCAGGTTTTAACAAAAACATTAAAATCATAGATATAGGTGGTGGAGATGCCGGATTTGCTGAGTTGCTTTTGGATCGGGGTTATACAGACATTACTATCCTGGAATTATCGGATGAAGCGATAAAAAAAGCCAAAGCCAGATTAGGAGATAGAGCCAATTCTATTAAATGGATACAAGGAAATGTTTTGGACTTTTCAACATTTGAAGAATATGATTTCTGGCATGACCGTGCAGTATTTCATTTCCTTACAAAATTTGAGGACATCCAGAAATATAAAAAAGTGGTACAACATTCATTAAAGCAAAAGGGTAAGATTATGCTCGCAACATATTCTGAATTAGGCCCGGAGGAATGTACAGGACTTCCTGTGACACAATATTCAGAGTCAAATTTAATGAAATTATTTGCTCCCGAATTACATATGATCCGCTGGCAATATTATGATCATGTCACTCCTGCAAAAAACAAACAAAATTATATTTACAGTTGTTTTTCCAAGCCCGTTTAATTTAACTGGTCAGATATTGAAACACTTACCCGAAGCATATGGAAGTTCGATATAACAGAGTGCTGGAAGGCTTTATATAACAAAATTCAGGAAGGCAAAAAAATGACAAATACTGCCTCCCAAAACAAATAGATGGAATACAAGATGGCCGAAAGGCCATTCTTTTTTTATATAAAAAATAATACCTGAAGAATAAGACAATACACCTGCCAATAAAAAATACAGGGAAGTTGCAGGCACATTTCTCAATAGAGGAACGATTAAAGCTATTACCAGCCATCCCATTAGGAAATACATCCATGCTGATAGTTTTCGATACTTTTGTTGATAGAAAAACACTTTAAACAATACTCCTGTAATTGCTAACCCCCAGATCAAACCGAACATCGTCCAGCCTAAAGCACCTCTTAATGATACAAGCGCTACAGGTGTATAAGTTCCGGCAATCAATAAGTAAATGGCAGAATGATCAAACCTGTTCAATCTATATTTTGTTCTCGGGTTTTTAGCAGCATGAAATAAGGTAGAAGCCAGATAAAGGATGATCATACTGGCACCAAAAATTGCAAAGCTTACGATATGCCAGGCATCTCCATTGATTGCAGAAAATACAACCAACAAAGTAACTCCCGCAATTGCAAGTAATATTCCAATCCCATGAGACAGACTATTAAGAATTTCTTCGATTCGCTTTAGCTTTTTCGGAGTCATGATTAAAGGTATTCATTTTAAATATAATAATTGTGAATTAGGGAAGCAATCCTATTATTTCTATGAATGCCTAAAATATTAGAGCCCTAGAGGCCTTGAATTGAAGAAAGGATTGCTTCCCTAGGGCTGTAAATTGATTCGTTAATCGGAGTTCGTTATTCCATATTCATGGGTACACGGTAGCTGCAGAAAGGAACTTGCGCCAATCTTATTAAACCCGGCTTAGACCTAACTCACGTTAAGCTAGTAAACTTTTAATAATTATTTAATCAGATCGTAAAAAGATCACATAAATATTCACTACTTTTGCAAAAAATTTGAGGATGATAATTCCTGACTCCAATCTAACTCACTTAAGAATATGCTGAATGCAAAAGAAAACTAAGATCATAGCTACTATTTCCGATTTAAAGTGTGATGTTGAATTTATTCGTTCGCTCTATAAAGCCGGGATGAATGTGGTACGATTAAATACTGCACACCAAACTCCCGAACAATCGGAAAAAGTGATTAAAAATATTCGTGAAGTATCTGATAAGATCCCTATTTTAATCGACACCAAAGGTCCTGAAGTGAGGACTGCAAATTATATCTCCTTCCTTGAGCTTAAAACCGGAGAAGTCGTTAAGGTTAACGGGAACAATGATTCTAAGCTCAGCAAGGACAATATATCCTTTAATTATTCAGGATATGTAAGTGACCTAAGTATTGGAAATACTATTTTAATCGATGACGGAGAAATTGAATTTGAAGTTATTGACAAAAATGAAAAGGAATTAATCTGTAAAGTAAAAAATAACGGAACCTTAAAAAAGAATAAAAGTGTAAATACCCCTTCTGTTCAAATCAAGCTTCCTTCATTAAGCAAGAAAGACCTTCAATTTATAGATTTTGCAATTGATAACAATATAGATTTTATAGCACATTCATTTGTTAGAAGAAAAGAAGATTTGCTTGCCATTCAGGACATTCTGGATAAAAAGAGCAGCCGCATTAAATTAATTGCAAAAATTGAAAACAAGGAAGGTGTTGATAATATAGACGAAATTTTAGACCATGCTTATGGTATCATGGTTGCCCGTGGCGATTTGGCCATCGAAATTCCACAAAAGAAAATTCCAATCATTCAAAAGCAAATTACGGATAAATGTATTCGTAAACGTAAGCCTGTAATTATAGCAACACAAATGTTGCATACAATGATTGACCATCCCCGTCCAACCCGCGCTGAAGTTAGTGACATTGCAAATGCAGTTTATGATGGAACAGATGCTATGATGCTTAGTGGTGAAACAGCCTATGGGGATTATCCTTTAGAGGCTGTAAAAGTAATGGTTGAAACAGCTATGGAAATTGAAGCCACAAAAATTGAATATAATGATATTCCGGTTGTTGTTATAAATAATGAAATTTCGGCATTTCT
>JAKSCF010000190.1 GCA_022360735.1 Clostridia bacterium | reverse complement strand
TTCAGATGACGCCTCATACAAGTCGAACTCTCTAATCTCTGATTGGTTAGAATTTTTCAGATAACAAAAAAACTACGGCAATTGAATACAGGTGTATATATATTCGTTTCTTGTGTTAATTTGGTTAGAAAATTTAGGTGGAAGATAAGCTATAAAAGTCGTGCACAGACAGGACGTTGAAGCCCTAGCAGTAATCTCTGATTACGTAGCAGGTCTCATGCGTAAACTCTCCAATCTTCGATTGGCTAAGAGTTTTTCCGCCTGTGAGCAAATGGGTTAGACTTTTATGGTTTATATGCCATCAAATTTTCTCCAAATTAATACGAAAACGAATATATATACACCTGTATTCAATTTCTCAGTAAACTTAATAGTTGAATTTTATTTGTTCTCTTCCAAAGTATAGGTAATCAATTCTTTATCGCCTATTTTGTTCACATCAATTTTATCTTTATATTTTTCCGGTACTGTGACTTTATCAGGGCTGCCGTCTGAAATAAACTTGGTTCTTTCACCTTTTTCAATTCTTTGAATCCAGTCGTTAATGCCACATCCTTTGACGTATTCTTGCAAATCACTGGCTCTCACTCGATGAATCGCATAAGGATTAAAATCTTTATCAAAAGGCGATTTATAAGGGTCCCAACCGACTTCAACAATAGCAATATTTTTATATTGCCCATTGTCACCCTCAATGACTATTTGCTTTAATTCATCCGTCTGAGGTTTCCCCCCAAAAGGTAAAGATAAAGTATTGACTTCATAATCAGGTACATATTGAGTGATTAAATCATTCACTTTTGTAATTTCACTTACTATTTTTTCAGAATCATGAGTATCAGATAAATCAATATGATTAGCCGTATGATTACCAATATCCATTCCTTTTTCTATAAGATATTTTATTTTAAATTCCAAATGCTCACTCTGTCTAAAAGGTGTTCCTCCATTTAGAAAAAAGGTTGCCTCTAATGGAAAATCCGGATGTTTTTTATTAAATTCTTCCAGAATGCTTACTGCACAAAGCGGATCAATTTCTATGGTACCGTCTTCTTTTTCAATGACATTAAAATTGTTTTGATGACCATCATCAAAGGTTAAAACCACCGGTGAACAGCCGGCTTCAACATTAATATTTCCAGTTGCATAATCTTCTAAACTAATGGGACGATATTTTAAATCGTACAAGGTTTGTAAATCTTTTTTTAAATTATCGGGCGTTCTTGTGAAGATTTTTTCTTCGTCACCAATACTATGGTACATGAGTACCATAATCTGTCCGGCTTCGTTTGGTTTTATTTTTTCATAATCTATTTCAACCTCTTCAATTTCGTCTTCCTGCTCATCATTACTATCGACTACTTCTTCTTGTGAATCTTCAACGAATCCAATGGTTTCAACATCATTCTTTGAACAGCCTGCAATACTTACAATCATTAGCATAAAAATTATAAAAAGCGTGTATATTTTTTTTGTCATTTCTTTTAAATCCCCCTTTTTCAGCTAAATTTATTATATAGCAAATTATGTCGTTTATCTAGATTTTAAATAATGATATCTAAAGAAAAATTTTACATTAATTATATTTGGTTTGTGATTTACAAAGTACATTTAAAATATTATATTAAAAAATTTCAAAAATTTTCTTGTAATTTTTTTTATTGACTGGCCTGCATAAAACTGCTATTAATATTTTATTTATTTCTGCACAAATTATAAATACAGATTATTTTTTAATAATCTTCTACTAATTAGACTTTTATTCAATCTAATTAACATCTAGAAAAGGAGGCATAAAGAATGGCTAGAAATCAAAGTGTAGTTCCAGAAGCTCGTCAAGCATTGAATCAGATGAAAACTGAGATAGCAAGTGAGCTTGGTCTATCAAATTATGAAAGTATGGATAAAGGTAATTTGACTTCAAGACAAAATGGTTATGTAGGAGGTTACATGACTAAAAGATTAGTTGAAACTGCCGAAAGAAACCTTGCAGGTAAATAATTTTATATTTTATAAACGATATTAAAAAAAGGGGTTGTCCCAAAAAAAGGACAGCCTCTTTTCGTATATCGCATTAAACATTTTTCTTTAGCCGGTATCCTGTATAGGGGCTTGAAAAAGTTCATGATTTAGGTTGTGTTCCTATACAGGATACCGGCTATATGGTATAATTGATAAGAATTTTTAAAGGGAGTTTTTTATAGTGATAGAAAATAGCAGTGGGAAAATAGCAGAAAATAAAATTATATTGCTTTACATAATGAGTCAATTTGAAATACCGCTTACTGAATCTCAATTAACACATTTTGTCCTAGATAAAGCTTTAATGAATTATTTTAGTTATAGACAGCATATGAGCGAATTGGTTCATTCTCAAATGATTGAATTTAGCTCATCCAATAAGTCCAGCTATTATTTAATGTCTCAAAGAGGACAAAGAACATTAGAAATCTTTAAAGAACTTATAACCCATGAATTGAAAAATATTATAGATAATGAAGTTCAGATCAAAAAAAAGCAATATATGAATGAAAGTGAGATAATTGCAAATTATGATAAAATAGCTAAAAACGAGTATACGGTTTATCTAATGGCAATAGAAAAGGGGACGCCATTATTAGATTTAAGATTAAATGTGGTTTCTGCAAAAGAAGCTCAAAAGATTTGTAACAGATGGAAAAACAATGCACCTGAATATTTTAAAAAGATCATTGATCTGCTGACATAGCTTTTCATAACAGAGTGCTGATATAATTTAAATCTTTACCTATTTGAAGCCTTTGAACCAGCTTTAAATCTTCCAAATCAAATATCTCTACGGTATTGTCAATATGTGTACTGATAATGGCAACATTTCTTTCTTCATCAATTCCTATACAACTTGGAAACATTCCTGTTTCAGCTTTACCAAGCAATTTTCCATTGTTTATATCTATTTTATAGATATAGTTGGTTTCAGCATCGATTACAAATAGTTGTTCTTCTTTCTCTTTTAATGCAATATCAGAAAGATACATACCTATTTTGTAACTTTCTAATAATTTGTTTTCATTCAAATCTAAAATACAAATCATGCCTTTATTGTCACAATTGAATTTACTGCAAGAAGCATATAAATAATTATTATATTTAGATATTTTAAAATGTATTGCACTGCAACCTAAATCAATTTTACTGCAGACATTATTATTTTCTGTATTGATAACCAAAATATCATTAGACCCTATTCCGGAAACGTATAGATTTCTTCCATCCTTGCTGACCTTCATATCATGAGGCATTCTATTAGTTGGAATTTGAACAGCAACCATATTTTTCTGTAAATCTATTCCAGAAATCGTATCAGAATCATAATTCGTTACATAAAGTAAATTATTTTTCTTACATAATCCAAGATGACACGGAGAAGTCCCTACACAAATATTTTCCAAAATTTTATCTGTAATCATATCAATAATACTAATACTGCCATTATATGAATTAGCAGTATAAATATATTTTTTATTGACATCAATGGCTAATCCATGAGGCCCAAAATAATTATTTGAACTACATTTGCCATTAGGTATTGCCAGTTTGATTTCTTTAATTACTATTAAAACATAAATGAAAATTGTATACTATACAACA
>JAKSCF010000191.1 GCA_022360735.1 Clostridia bacterium | reverse complement strand
TGATGGCATATGGACTATAAAAGCCTAACCGCAAACAATCGCCGTCCTTGGCTTAAGTTTGCTAACAAACGTCCTGTTTGTTCACGACTTTTATAGTCCATATGCCACCTAAATTTTCTGACCAAATGAACACAAAAAAACGAATATTCATACACCTGCATTCATTTTTCTAGTACTTTTGATAACCTGAGGACGTATTCCATACGCCCTCACTATTATGCTGCTTTTTCTAAGCCCTTATGCGCATTTGATTGTTTCATGCTATAAACAACCCATGCCGTAATACCTGCCAGAATGGACGCAGGTAAAGCAATGAGGATAGAATCTATCATGGCCAATTTCGCTAAATTGGTTCCGCTTACGATGCTTGGTTTTCCAAATAATAGATTGCACAGCTGTAAGCTGGATGCCTGTTTTTGATTGACAAAGAATATCCAAAACAAACTTGTAAATGCGCCTGTTAAGATGCTGGATAGCGCTCCAATTTTAGGAAAGCTTTTGAAATAAAGTGCTCCGATATAAGATGGTAAGAAGGTGGCTGCACATAATCCAAAGAATAAAGAGGTTCCTTGAGCAATGATTGCCATACTCACATCCAACTGGCTTGAGAGAAATGCCAATACGGCACTTAATGCAATACTGATGATCATACCTATTTTAGCGCTTTTTATGGTTTTTCCTTTTACGCCTATACTTTTCTCTATAAAATCTCTACCAAAAGCTGTTCCCATAGTATGAAAAAGAGCACTTAAAGTAGATAGGGAGGCTGCTAAAAGTATAATAATAAATACATCCCCAAATAGCCGAGGCAAATATGTTTTTATATATGCCGGTATAATCAAATCATTCCCGCCTGCTGCAATCACTGCAATAGTTCCTGTATCTTTATAAAAGAACACATTGGTTAATGATCCCACTATAAAGGCTGTTCCAGTCATCATGAATAAGAAAATACCGCCGGAAAGTACAGCTCTATTTAACTCTTTATCACTTTTAACCGTCATATACTTAACGGCTAACTGAGGTTGTGCAAGAACTCCAATCCCTACCCCCATAACTAGTGTAGATATAACAATCCACCACAGAGGTGTATCAAACTTAGGCATGGAAGTCCATCCTTGGAATCCAATAGATGCCAATTTTTCCGTTTGTTCCGCAACGCCCGGACTGTTCATAAGATCGGTAAGCTGTATATGGGCTTCACTTACACCTCCCAGCATAGAGTAAGTAAATACAAGTAAAAACATCATTCCTAAAAACATGATTCCACCCTGAAAAGCATCTGCAAACATGATGCCTTTCAGTCCTCCAAAGGTAACATATATAGCAATGAGAACTGTAAATATAATTAATGCGACACCAAATCCTATACCATAATATTTAGATATAAAGTCAACACTTCCTTTTAATATGGCCGATGCATATATTGGCATGGTTAAAAATATTAATAATCCGGCAAAACCTTGAATAAATTTAGAATTATACCTTAAAGCTAACAATTCAGGCAAAGTGTGTGCACCAAGTTCGTGTCCGATTTTTCGTGTTCTTTTACCAAATGCTACAAATGCAATAAATACACCTACAAAAATATTAAGAAATGTCAGCCATATCAAACTCATACCAAACTGACCTGCTGCACCTCCAAAGCCAACAATAGCCGAAGTACTTATAAATGTCGCTCCGTAAGAAAGTGCCATAACAATTGGATGCATTTCTCGTCCTGCCAACAGATAATCACTTTCATTTTGTGTTTTTTTATACCCTCTATATGCTAATAAACCTAAAATTAAAGCATATATTAAGGTTATTAAAATCGTAGTCGTCATTTTTATTCCCCTCTCTTAGCTCTCTCCTTTATTCCAATTGACGATGCCATATACAATACATCCAACCATACTGACAAGCGATAAAACCACTGCACCTACAATGGATATATCCTCTATTCCTAGCATTCTAAAGCCTCCTTTCATACCTTCCCTTATTTCACATGTTTTTTCGCAAATAAATAAGCCCTTCATCCTATATAGGACGAAAGGCTCTTCTTCCGCGGTACCACCTAAATTTGTCTTTTTAAAAAAAGACACACTTCTTCAGATACAGAAATCTTTTTTTCGATATCCTAGCTCTTATATCGGTGAGCGCTCCGCACTTGCCTACTGTGAGTCGTTCAGCTCGTGTGCTCAAGAGGGAACTTCAATAGGTTTTCACTTGTGTTTGCTCTCAGTCTATGGCAAACGCTCCCTGTCAGTTTCCGACTATCTACTTTCCTCTATCATAGCATTTAAGTATTGGTTTGAGTTTAGCAAAAAGTTTTTAATATGTCAATAATAATTTATTCAATTCAAAGAAATTATGTGCATATGTAGACGATATTCCTAATTAGAACGTTTTAATACAATAACCGCTATCTCAGGACGATTAAAAATGCGGATACGTTCTACGGAGGTTCCCAGGCCTCTGCTCACATGTAGTATGGATTCATTATTGTGATAAACACCTGAATCGTACTTTGGAAACAGCGTTCTATTGGGAGAAATAATCCCTCCCAGAAAAGG
>JAKSCF010000590.1 GCA_022360735.1 Clostridia bacterium | reverse complement strand
TTGTTGTCATAGGATTGTTTGAAGATGGTATTTGATTGTTGTCATTCATTTTAGTTTCTCCTTTTTAAAGTGTATGAATATAACATTTTATAGATTTCTGCAATATTATATCAAATTCTTGGGGGTGATTACAATATCTAAAACTGATTTAAGTATACAACTTGAAAGGGAGATATGGAAAGCTACAAATCAGAAGTTTTCTTATTAACATAATATGCACGAAAATTAAAATATGATACTATACGCTAAAGCTAGATTGGGGGAGGGGTTAACGTGGGGTAAGTGAGTTGAGCAGAACGGAAAAGGAAGTGTTGAAGCGTATCGCAGCGGGGAAGAAAAGGTTTAAATAGAATGTCTTGATTTTCCTGTGGTAAAACATTCTTTTAAAATTTACGCTAGGTTATTCTATAGTAAAATATATATTTGATAGTTGACATGCAATTAAAACTTGCTATAATCAGTATATATAGCAGTGAACGGAAGATTTATTTCTTGCATGGTGTTCTATATCCATATTTAAATTATGAAGGAGATACTCTTTGTGGATAAATTAATCAATATTTTTAAAGAATATACACATATCTTTCTGTTGATTCTGGTTATAGAATATACCTTCAAAAGCATACTCTGTATCCGAGAAAGTATAATACATAGAATAATAAATAAAAAAATCATACTATATATTGTGATAGCAGCAGGGATACTAATCATGACAAAGTATGAAATATCTATTAGCGATAAGATACAATTAAGTAAACATACATATGATCATGATTCAATGGAACAATACGATGACATTGTCACTAAATATATGAAGGATAACAAGCTTCCAGGGATTGCAGTAGGGATTATAGATACAAACGGGTCCCATATAATCACCCATGGGATGGCAAGTAAAGAAAATGAAGTAACGCAAGATACACTGTTTGAAATAGGTTCTATCAGTAAAGCATATACAGGGATAATATTGGCAGATTTTATAGAGAAAGGTGAAGTACAACTTTCCGACAACATAGAATTACATGGAAAACAGATTGAAGGGGTTACCTTGGAAAGTCTGATTACGCATACTTCTGGCCTTCCAAGGATTCCTACCAATATAGGGTTTAAAATAAACACAATCATTACAAGCTTAACCGGTGGGAATCCATATTCTAATATGAATGATCTAACACTTATTAACTTTTTAGAAACATATAAGGTATATCCGGAGAAAGAATGGAACTACTCTAATATAGGAGTGGGTTTACTAGGGGTGTATTTAGAACAAGAGAGCAACTCAACTTATGATGAAATACTGGGAAATGTCATCACAGACCCTCTAAATATGACAAATACAACTATTGAGAGTGTAGAAGGCCTGGCTACAGGATATCGGAAGTATATTAGGCTGAACAAAATGTCAATTGCTTCAAAGGCTAAGCCTTGGGATACGAATGGAGGAATAGCAGCAATGGGAGGAATCCGTTCTTCCGTGAAAGATATGGTTAGATTCTTAGATGCCAGTATTTTAGATGAGACACCTAGCATACAACTATCAAAAAAAGAATTGTACGAAATAGATGAACATACATCTATGGCAATGGGATGGATTATTTCTAAAAAGAGAATAGAAGATAATGATATAATTTGGCACAACGGTGGAACTGGTGGATTTAGCAGTCATTTGGCAATCGTGGAGGGACTTCCTGTAGGGGTTGTGATATTAACCAATAAAGCCGATGTTGATCTTCGTCAGTTGGCAGACAAAATCATGGAAATTTCAATCTTAAAAACAGAGTAATTAAAGATAGCACACTTGAAATCTAACAATACATTTGGATAAGGGTGTTTTAAAAAATACATTACTCGTTTTACAAATGTCCAATGATCAATATATTCTATTTTTTTGGAACGCCTTTTGAACAGTTATGGATTGGATAGTACCCAGAACAACGATGCTTCTCCGTTTTTTGTCCAAATATAAATTCGATTTTAAAGTGTGATATCTTTTTCTACCGGTACCGCCAAGCAAAAGTCGCTTCCTTAAATGGATAGCTAGGATTGAGGGCAAATGTCCACCGCCAGTATTGCAGCTGTTGGCGCATTGATGCTAAAGCTGCCCGAAAACGTACCACCATTGCCAAATTCTGCCGCATTGCAGGAGGCCAGTTCAACAGAATACGTACACCAACTAGGGTAAGGATTGCAGTCGCAAAATGTAAATCTAAGAGAATCACTTGTTGTTAAATCCTGTCTGGGAAAAGTTCTTTCAAATGTCCAACTGCCACAATCAATTTTTTGTCCGTTGTCACAGGATTTTTTCACCTGAAAGATGAGTGTAATAGTGTTGGCATCCGGAACCGCAGCAGCAATAATAGCACTGAAATCCAATGCGATAAGCGGCCTGCACAAGTAGGTGGTATCAATCGTTACACATACAAGAGAGAGGGGCGTATCCGGACACACACTTGTGGTTTGTAAGCCTGCTCCTGTACAGCAATTAAAGATAACGCCTTGCGGACACGGATGCTTGGGTTCACAATTTGCACAGACAGGTGCCGCTGGTTGACACTTTGCCTCCTGATGACCATAAGTTCCTGTTACCGTTTCATAAAGAGATGTATTAGGAGAAGAAGCTACCTTCTGAATCTTACAAGTTTCCATTGCTATTGCCTTAATTGTGGGTGCATCAATGGCTATCGAGGCAGTCGCTCCTGTCTCTGCATCCAAAATTGCTTTAACAGAATAGGTACAGCAGCTCGGGCATGGGTTACAGTCACAGAATGCGAACTCAAAAGAATCATTACTTGATGTGCTAAATAATGAATCTCTTGTCAGTGTCCAGGTGCCGCAAATAACATCCTGTCCATTATCACAGGATTTCTCCAGCTGAAAGTTTAGTACGATATCTCCCAGTGAACTAAGGATAAAATTGACCTTACAGCTAAATGTAATTTTAACGATAGGCTTACACAAACAAGTGGTATCCAGTGTAGCACATGCCAGTGGTATTGGTTTTTCAGGGGGCAGGAGAAAAGGGGGTTCTATTCTGCCTGTATTGATGCCTGCTCCCGTACAGCAATTGAAAACAGCGTTTTGAGGGCATGGATGCTTGGGCGAGTTACAGCTTGCGCAAGTGGGTGCACTTGGGGGGCATTTTACAGGTCTTTTATAATCTTCGCGTGTCATTTATAAAGCCTCCGTCTATAAAAGTTTTTTATGTTGTTATATATTTATGCGTCAAAGCATATATAATCCATATCTTCATAATATGCAGCAGGTAGGTATTGGGTTCTTTAGACGACATAATCGTATAAAGAGATTTTATATGTCTCGGTAAATATATGTAAATGCTCTATTATCTTTGTACCATATAGATCCTGAAAATAATAGGATTCCTGATTTTTTATGGTTGACAAAATCATTAGAAAACGGTTATCTTGGTTTTGCTTTTCATTGCATGATTAAAAGACACTAAACGATAATTTTAGTATGGAAGCGCCCGGAAAATCGGGAGTTTCTCTTTGTTTAAGGTTAAAATAACGCAGATAAGATGTACCTATATTTGTGTTATTTAATTTATAAGGAATATTAAATAAGAATATAAAATATGCCTATCTTAGAGTATAATTATTATTGGCAAAAAAATAAGAAGAGGCAAAAAACCTCTTCCCAACATACAAATCAAACTGTATAATGTAATTGTCTAAAAAACATATACGGGGTGATTTGTATGACAAATGTAATAATAAACGCAAACTAAAGAAAATGGATAAGAAGTTAGCACAAGAGAGGGATAAAGCTAGATACCGTCATAATGGGCAAAGGTAAACGACGATTAAGACATTAATGGGAGAAGTAGCTTTTAGGCGTACCGTTTATGAGTAAGCGTCAAACAGCAGCCTGTCAACGTGTCTGTTGTTTGACGCTTACATAAATATAATGATTTCGAGGCTGCCCGTAAGGCCATTTTTGAATATATTGAATTCTGGTATAACCATAAAAGGATTCACAGGAGTATTAATTACATGACACCGCAAGCAGTTCATGATGCTACCAAGATAATTGCATAAATATTTAAACTTTTGTGTCTATATTATTGACATAAGTCCAGATTTGCTAACCAGAGTTCGTAGAGATAACAGCTTAACTGAAATTGAGTTACCAAATTAATGATGGATTTAATAATACTTATTGAATTAAGCAAGGAGAGGAAAAAATGAATAAATATATAGAAAATGCTATTGTTGATTTAATAGATGCATCACAGCCAAGTGATTTGTTAAATATTTTTGATAGACTAAATATGAATGGACAAGATTTTTGTATAGAAAGTTCATTAGACGAATATAGAAGAAGCTCATTTTCCGAAGAAATAGTACTTTTGATTAATGAGTCTGACTCAGATTTACTATCATACTTTTTAAGTCAAAATATTTTTTTTTTTTTTATTGAAATATTAGAAGAAATGAAAAAAATGAATGGGAAGAATTATAATTTTGAAGTCGATTACTCTGTAATGATTGATTCAAACTATGCAAATTATATTAGTATGTTCCTTACCAATCCAGAAAGATTAAATAGAAAAGTTAGAAAGAATTTGGATGTATTAATTCGTAATGATTTTAGATTTGATTATATAATATATATAATTGAAAGTTTCTATAATGTTTTTAATAAAGAAGGAATTAATAGTAAGACATTAAATGATAATAAAGCCAACTTTTATTACAATTTATTAAATTTAGAACTTTTTAAGAATATAAATACTCAAAAATATATTGAAGAAGGTATAATTGCATTTAATATTGATAGGCAAGAAGCTTATATACTTACTGACCAGTTATATAATAATATATTAAATTCTCATGACAGTAAAGAGGGTATGAAATCTTATTTTGATATTCATAAAATGATGACACTGTATATTATTGGCATTTTAAAAGTTAGATTTTCTTCAAATAAAGCACCCCACAATAAGATGAATTATATTTTTGAATTTATGAATGAAGTGGCTGGTTTATATTTTGAAAGAGAAATTAAGTTTACATATGACTACTTTGAAAATCCTAGCAAGTTCCAAATGTTTGACGTTATCTACAGAAAAATTGATAAGACACATCTATTTGAAACTATACAGAACATAGCTTGGGATTTTTCAATACCGCGAATCGTTGAAAGAGCTATCGTTGAAATATCTATTACAAGGTATTATATCCCATTTATTTTAACTCATGACAATAATATGAAAACTGTATTCAATTCATATAAAGCTAAGGGTGTTATATTTAACAAAGACAAGTCATTCTTAACTACATATTCTAATATTAATATGCTTGAATACTTACAAGGGAAGAAATGTAAAATTGATTATGAAAATTTATTTTCAGATGAAGCAAGGGAGAGGAGACAAAGCGTTTTTCAGAAGAATAAACAAAACGAATTTAAAGTTATAAAAAAAGAATTTGATATGTTGGCAGAATTATTGAATTGCACTGGTTAAATAACAAGTGCGGAGATGTTTATGAGTGCTAATATTGCTGTAACTTAAGCTAACTAAATATCTCCGTTCGTTATACATACCTATTTACTGGGGGCAAGCACCCTCAGAGAGAAGGGTTATGAGGGTCTAGTTTAAAGGCGTCGGAGACACAAGACGTTAATTCAGAAAATCTACACTAAAGTATCATTATAAGAGGTGTTAGTCCTGAGAATACCGGTTCTGGCATATCTTTTATTTTTACTTCACAAC
>JAKSCF010000192.1 GCA_022360735.1 Clostridia bacterium | reverse complement strand
TTACTGGGTAAATTAACCAAAATCTTTCTGGTATCAGCCATAAAACCACTCCTCCAACTTTCACACCTCGCTAAATCATTCAAGCCCAAAGTACAATAGTATATATAACCATATATACTACTATTATATACATATGGAGCAAATAGTGTCAACAAAGTGTTTTTTTTTTTTTTTTTCTTACTATTTCTTTTATAGCCAGTGCCGTCCCAATTGTCAAATCACCGGCACAAAGCCCATACTCTCCATACTGTTTTGCCATTATATCGCCTGCTTTTCCATGTATGTAAACACCGGCTATTGCAGCATGTTCAGCACATAATCCTTGTGCACAAAAAGACGATATGATACCTGTCAATGCATCACCGCTTCCACCGGTTGCCATTCCCGGATTACCGGAAACATTGACAAAAACGGTTCCATCCGGCAGTCCAATTGTGGTACGTGCTCCTTTCAATACAACTATTATACCCCATTTTTTAGAAAAGTTTCTTGTAACTTCAATTCTATTTTCGTTTATATACTTTACATCTAACCCTGTTAGACGAGACATCTCTCCGGGATGAGGTGTTATGATAATAGGTAAACCTTTTTCTAAAACTTGCCCAGACTCATCACTAATAGCATTTAACCCATCCGCATCAATAACAATAGGCTTTTTTGCATTAATAGTATTTTTCAGCAATTTTTTAATATCATTATGACTGCCCAAACCCGGCCCTATTGCAATAGCATTACAGCTCATAGCATTTTTTATAATTCTCTCAACATTTTCTTCGTCAACTTGTTCACTGTTTGAGCCTTTTAAAGAGATGCATATAGCTTCCGGTACTGATATTTGTAATATATCTGTAATGGATTCAGGAACAGCTACCTTCACAAGCCCTGCACCGCTTCTTAATGCAGATTTAGCAGTTAGAACAGCTGCTCCTGCCATCCCTTTTGAACCAGCAATAATTATTAGTTTACCACAATTTCCTTTATGTAACTCTTTTTGTCGTGGTTTTATAATATTTTTAATCGTTTTTTCTTCTATAGTATAGATATTGGAATGGTTTTTATCAATAATCTTTTGCGGAATTCCAATATCTACTATTATCAATTCACCTGTATGTTCTGCTCCGGGATATAAAATACAGCCTAATTTTGGCAATTGAAAGGTAATTGTTTTGTTAGCCTGAATTGCAGAACCATAATTTCTGCCTTTTTCAGCACCAATACCTGATGGAATATCTATAGAAAATATTTTTTTTGAAGATTGATTGATAATATTAAAGACAGCTACTAGCTCATCACTTACAGGCCTAGACAAGCCTGTCCCAAGAATGGCATCTACAATGATATCCGATTCATCTACATCATTCTTAAAATTACTGTTTTCTTCATGATTCAATTGATATATATCGATGCCCATTTCCTTAAGTCTTTGATAATTTGCTTTTGCATCTCCCTTTAATTTATTTGGATTGACAGTAGAATATACTTTAACAGGAACAAATTGTTGTATGAGCTTTCTTGCAACAACGTATCCATCACCACCATTGTTACCGGCTCCACATACTATTAAAACATTTTGATCCTTATCATTGAGTTCTTTCTGTATGGCTTCAAACACTCGAATACCTGCTGTCTCCATCAAACGTAGTCCGGAGATACCATGATCTTCAATTGCCGTTCTGTCTATTTCTTTCATTTCTTTACCAGAAACCAAAATCACAACACCCACACCCTTTTATATATGAAGATTGCCTTCACTTAATACAAGCTTTCCTGATTGGAAAACATATTGAATATTCTTTTTATCTTGAATGATTTTTACATCTTTTGTAATATCACCACTCACTACGATTAAGTCCGCTAGTTTACCTTTTTCAATGCTCCCTGTTAGATGATCCACTCCTAACAAACGTGCTGCAGAAGAAGTTGCGGCCTTTATGCCTTCTAAAGCAGTCATACCGGCATCTACCATTACTTCTAATTCCTTAGCACTATAATACCCATAAACCGTGGAATCATCCTCTATAGAATCTGACCCTAAAGCAATTTCAACGCCGTTTCTGAGTGCTAATTTAAAATTATCATAAGCTTTTTTTCTTTCTGCCTCACTATCTATGTCCGGTTGATCATGATCCCTGTAAAAAAACGGACCATATTCTTCAGAAGGCTGTATGTCACTTTCATCTACAACAAAATCCCTAGACCAATTTGCAATAAGGTTTAGAGTTGGCACCAAAAACGTTCCTCTTTTTTTCATTTTTTCAGCGATTTCTTCTGTTAAATCTTCTCCATGCTCTATTGAATCTACACCTGCGTCTACGCAAGCATTAATAGACTCACGGATTTCAGCATGAGCACATACTTTTGTTCCACGTATCATTTTAGCTTCTTCTACAATTGTCTTCATTTCTTCATAAGTATAGTGCATATCTCCTATTCTATCTACTGCATTATTACCCCCGCCATCAGCAAAAAACTTGATCTGATCTGCACCTTCCCTTAATAGCATCCTTACAGCTTTTCTCACTTCTTCTTTTCCATCACCATATACGCCCCAGAAATGATTATCTTTAATAAATGAATAGGGATACTCATGGACATCGGCATGCCCGCCACTACGATTTATGCCAGGCCCGCACGCAATAATTCTTGGTCCTACCAGATCCCCATGATTAATGACTCTTTTTAAATACAAACCATTAAATGAAATATCTCTAACCGTTGTAAAACCATAGCGAAGCATATTTTGAGCCTGAGCCAGTCCTTTGTAAGCCCTTACCATGGGATTGATAGATACAGCATTGAACTCAAATCCTTTACACCCGGCTAAGTGTACATGGGCATCTATTAATCCCGGTAATAAAAATTGTCCTTCCATATCCATAACCTCATAACCGTTATGTGACTTTACTTCATTCATAGATAATACATCTTGAATTCTGTCATTAACAATCAGTACTGCCATTTTTTCTCTAGGTGCATTATTTTTTCTGTCTACTATTGTTACATTCCACAAAATTTTTCCTAAATTCAATATTCCCTCTCCCTTCGAATTAAATTAATCTTTTTCAGCAACTGCATAAGCAGTGGCATATTGTTGACAGTGGGATATCGACAAATGAATGATTTGAATGGCTTTCTCCTTGGCAATTCGATCTGCGTGATTATGAAGAACCACAAAGGGCTTTCCTAAATCATCTCTTAATATTTCGATATCTATTAATTTAAATCCTCTTAATCCCGTTCCCAAAGCTTTCATAACAGCTTCCTTAGCAGCAAACCCGCCGGCAACAGAAGATATATTATAATGATTCATTTTATAATATTTTATCTCTTGTTCAGAAAACACTCTTTTTAAAAAGGAGTGCTCTGATTTACTCATAGCACTCCTGATTCTGTCTATCTCAATAATATCCGTACCAATTCCTACAATCATTCTCTCCACCTACATTAAAGCCCCAGCAAAGAAGTTGCAAGAGCAAAGTAAATTAAAACAGAAACAGCATCAACGATAGATGTAATCATGGGACTTGCCATAATAGCAGGGTCTAAGCGCAAAATCTTAGCGACTATCGGTAAAGAACCTCCTACAATTTTAGCTATCACAATAACTAAAAACAAGGTAATGCTAATAACTAATGAAATCAATAATCTATCCTGCCTTATATAAAAAGTAATTACAAAAATAATTCCGCTTAAAATAATCCCTACCACCATACTGACACGTAATTCTTTCCAAAGAATTGAAAGTATATCTGATAGTTTAATGTCTCCTAATGCCATCCCGCGAATTACCAGTGTTGAAGACTGAGCTCCTGAATTACCACCGGTGCCCATGATCAATGGCATAAAAGCAACTAAAACTGCTACATTTGAAATAATATCCTCAAAACGTCCAATAATTATGCCGGTTATTAAAGCAGATCCCATCAAAAATAATAGCCAAACAATCCTTTTTCTAGCCAAAGTAAATACGCTGGTATCCAAATATCCTTTTTCAAAAGGAACCATAGCTGCCATCTTTTGAAAGTCTTCTGTATTTTCCTGTTCAATTACATCTACCACATCATCTATTGTTATAATTCCTACCAATCTATTTTCTTTATCTACTACCGGTAAAGCAATAAAATCATATTTTTTAAAAACTTGTGTGATTTCTTCTTGGTCATCGTATGCGTTGACATATATAACTTCAGTGTCCATGATTTCATTTAGCGTTTTATTATCATCGCACACTACTAATTGTCTTAGAGAAACAATTCCTTCCAGCCTTCTACCGGAATCCATTACATAGCATGTATAAATGGTTTCTTTATCTACGGCATTTTTTTTCAGGTATTCTAGTGCTTCACCTACTGTCATTTCTTTTTTCAAACCGACATATTCTATGGTCATAATGCTGCCGGCACTGTCATCCGGGTAGTTTAGAAATTGGTTGATCAAATTTCTCTTTTCTTTATCAGTCCTGCTCAATATTTTTTTCACAACATTGGCTGGTAACTCTTCAAGCAAGTCAATCATATCATCGAAAAATAATTCATCCATAAGATAAAGGGTCTCTTTATCTGTAATACCACTGATTATTTTTAACTGAACATCACTGGATAAAAATGAAAACACTTCCAATGATACATTTTTGGGTAACATTCTGAATAAAATAATTGCTTTTTCAATGCTGATTTGCTCAATAATCTCCTCGAGTATTTCAGCAATATCTGCTTCATTATTGTTTAGCACTTCATTTCTTGCTTTGTTAAACTGATTGGATTGAAGCATTTCTATAATTTTTTTATACATTTCGGCTCCCTCCCTAACTAGAGCCAACAACTACAGTAATAGCCGTGACTCTTAATTTATTATCGCTATGAATCATTTTTTCTATACTCTGTTTATCCGGTAAAGGACTCGAATCCACGACCATCACCTTCCTTTCGTTATATAGTATGTATCTTTTAAAAGCGTTGTTTATTCTTTAAAATAAAAAACTCTACTCAACAAGTAGAGATCTTTATTTCCTTACATGTTGAGCTTTAGCACTATAGGGCTTTGGCTTTCGCCAGCTGTATTAGAAATAACCTTACTTATACGATTATTCCTGTTGACCCATTGGCGTCTCTCGACATTTCTGGGCAACAGCGTATATCCCAAATAGGAGCCTCACCTAACAATAAACAATATTAAATTGCTATAACATATCTATTATAAACCAATATTGCTATGATTTCAACCCACATGCAAGTGATATTTTATTAATATTTAATCAACATTAATCATTAGACAAATCTTTTGTTCTTTCTATTTCTTCAGCCGAAAGCAACATAGAGCTTTCCAGAATCATAATAATTAAATCATTTGTTTTTGCAATACCTTTAACGTATTTACCTTGGAAATCTTCATTGAATCTTGGAGGATCTGAAATATTTTCTGAATCAATGGTTAAGACCTCGTCAACTCTGTCCACTATAAAACCAATCATAGTTTCTTGAACATCTACTACTATGATACAAGTTCTTTCATCATACTCTTTCTTCTCTTTTTTAAAACGAGCACGAACGTCTATGGTTGGAATAATTCTTCCTCTTAGATTAATAACCCCATTTACATAATCTGGTTGCTGAGGCATTTGAGTTATTTTTTGCATGCCTATAATTTCAATAACACTTGAAATATCAATTCCATAATATTCGTCGTCAAGTATAAAAGTAAGATATTGGTTCATGCTTTCACCTCTTTTTATTTTTTTTATTAGAGCATCTATTGGGATCAGATCTCTAATCTTTGCGATCAAATGTTCAAACCTAAAAAATGGAATCAACATATACAATTAAGTAGATGGGCGTATGCAATACGCCCCCTACTTACATTATAAATCGTTCTTATCAATAATCAACCTAAATATTTCTATTCAAACCTTTTAGAATAGAAATATTTATTTTCAGTATTTACCAAAAGAATTATCACCTAAATTAATGTCCGTTACATCATTCAAAAGTCTTTTATCAGTATTCTTTGATGCAATAGATGCAACCTGAGTATCTTTACGATTTAAATCACTGCTTAATTCAAACTCTTGAATCATGGCTTTGAGTGTTTGAGCCTGTGCTGCCATTTCTTCGCTTGCAGAGGCACTTTCTTCTGCTGTTGATGTATTGGTTTGCGTCACGCCTGATATTTGTTCGATTCCACGATTAATCTCAGAAATAGCTGTTGCTTGTTGGTTAGAAGCTTGAGCAATTTTGCCAACTATTTCAACTGTATCGGTAACGCCATCTACAATTTTATTTAATGCCTCAGCTGTATCATTAGCAATTTTATATCCCTCATCAACTTTACTAATTGAATTGTCAATTAAGTCAGTTGTCTCTTTTGCGGCTTTTGCACTTCTGGCGGCTAGATTTCTTACCTCCTCGGCTACTACCGCAAATCCTTTTCCATGCTCTCCTGCTCGAGCGGCTTCAACCGCAGCATTAAGGGCTAATATATTGGTTTGGAAAGCAATTTCGTCAATTACTTTAATTATATTTGAAATATTTTTAGAAGAATCTTTGATATCATCCATTGCTAAAAGCATTTCTTTCATCTGGTCATTACCCATTTGAGCGCCTGATTTTGCTTTCATTGATAGTTCGTTAGCTTCATCTGCATTTTTAGCATTTTCACTGGTCTGATCTGCAACCTCTGTTACGGTTGCTCCTATTTCTTCTACTGAGCTTGCTTGTTCAGAAGCACCTTGAGAAAGATTTTGGCTTGAGCTCGCTACTTGTTCTGCACCAACCTCTACTTGTTCTGCAGCCGTATTAATTTCTGTAAGAATCACATTAAATTGTTCAACAATATGGTTGATAGAATCTTTTAGCTTTATAAAATCTCCCATATAGTCTCTTACAATTTTTTGTGAAAGATTCTTATTGGACATTTCAACCAGCATTTCTGAGACTTCTTCAATCATTGATTTCATTGAACTTGCACTTTCCTCTAACGAGTCATTCAGCTTTTTAAAGTTTTCTGCAATTGCTTTGGTATCTGCATCCGGTTCAGAAACAGTTGGATGAATATTTAAGTTCCCATTGGCAAGATTATTTAAATTTTCTATAACCTTATTAATTTCACCTTCTTGATAATCCAACTGCTTCTTAGCAACTTTTTCAGCCGTTTTTATTTCGGTAATATCCATGGCAACTTCAATAATACCTCTCAAGTTACCACTTCTATCATTATAAGGTGATATATCTGTTTTATAATGCTTATCCAGTGTAATCCCTTCCATGACATATGTACTCTTATTCTTTATGCATTCTTCATGCATACATTCATCTTTACACTCAAATAAATCATTGCATTTCTTACCCAGCAAATTTTCTCTTTCCTCGCCAAAAGCACCGAATACAAATTTATTACAAAAACTTAAATTCATTTCTTTATCTACAATTAAAATTCCTACATTTATATTATCCAGCACATTGACAAAAGCATCTTGTATATAAGTGACACCTTGTACAATCTCTCTATATTTGCCTCTAAGTTGGGAATCCAATTTTTTAGATAAATTCCCTGACATCACTGATTCTGTGAGCCCATTAACTTCTGTATTTAAATCATTGAGATTATCCACTACTATTTGCATACTGTCTGCCAGCACATCGTCTTCCGATTTTTTTATAATTTCTACCGACAAGTCGCCTTCGGCTATTTTTTTTAAGTTTTC
>JAKSCF010000225.1 GCA_022360735.1 Clostridia bacterium | reverse complement strand
TGTATAATGTTGATATGTTGGCATCTTTGTATGGATACAAGATGCACTTTTATATAGTTAAGTTATGAAAGAGGTTGAATTACGATGTGTAATATGAATGAAGAAAAGAACTTATTTTTTGATGGTGCTGATACAGTAAAGTTAGCTGAAAAATATGGGACGCCTTTATATGTCATGTCAGAAAGCTATATTTTAGAGCGATGTCATGAGATTAAAAGAGATTATTTGAATAAATATAAGAATACAAGAGCTGTTTTTGCAAGTAAAGCATTTTTAAATATGGAAATGTGCAGAATTATTGCCAGAGAAGGTCTGGGGTTGGATGTGGTATCCGGAGGAGAGCTTCATACGGCAATTAAAGCAGGTTTTCCAATGGAAAGATGTGTGTTTCATGGCAATAACAAATCGTATAGTGAGATAGAAATGGCAGTATCAAATGATGTGGGAAGAATTGTAGTAGACAGCGAATACGAGCTTGAGATGATTGAAGGGATGGCTAAAGATCATAATAAGACCATTCCAATACTATTTAGAATTACTCCCGGTGTAGATGTCCATACACATAAATTTATTTCTACAGGTCAGCAGGATTCAAAATTCGGTATTCCTCTCAATCAAGATATTCTTTATACTTATATTCGTAAGGCTATGGAGATGAAACATGTTGAATTAAAAGGTTTTCATTTTCATATAGGCTCACAATTATTAGATAATACCTGCCATTTAATGGCGCTGGATGTGCTGCTCGATTTATTAAAAAAAGTTAAAGAAGATCTTGATTTTGAAGCTAAAGAAATTAATCTGGGTGGCGGGTTCGGCATCCATTATACAGGAGAAGAAAAAAGACACGACTTATCTTATTTCGTTGATCCAATGATGGAGAATATTTACAGCAAGTGTGAAGCTTATCAATTATCTATACCTGAGGTTACCATAGAACCCGGAAGGTGGATTGTTGGAGAAGCAGGCATCAGCTTATATACCATAGGGGCGATAAAAGAGATACCTAATATTAGAACCTATGTATCCGTAGACGGGGGTATGACAGACAATTTAAGACCGGCTCTGTATGATGCAAAATATGAAGCTGTTATTGCAAATAAAGTCAATGAAGCTAAGGAACAATTAGTAACCATAGCAGGTAAGTGTTGTGAATCCAGCGATATTTTAATCTGGGATATAGATGTTCCGCCATTGGAAACAGGCGATATTTTAGCGGTATTTTGCACAGGAGCATACAACTACACCATGGCAAATAACTATAATCGATTGCCCAGACCGGCTGTTGTTATGGTTAAAGAAGGGCAAGATAGGTTAATGGTAAAACGAGAAACCTATGATGATTTATTAGGCAGAGATATTTAAAAAATATAAATATGAAAGAAACCAAATCACAAGATTAAATGTGATTTGGTTTTTTTATTATATAGCTAAAACGATTAAAAACTTTTGACATGCTGAAAGAATTAAAAGAATAGAATATAACATAAGATGTGCGAAGTGTAATTAAGGGGGTATTTTGAAAAATGGACCATATACAACCATTGGTTTTTGTCCCTGGAATAATGGGATCAATGAGTAATGAAATTGTACCGGGTACCGGAAATTGGGGCTTTGGACCAGCTTCAATTGTATATGATAAATTTATTGAAAAGCTTGAGAATATGGGGTATAAGAAGGATGAAACCCTTTTTATATGTTATTATAATTGGAAACAAAGCTGTAATTCCAACGCCAAAAGATTTCTTTATAAAACCATAGAAAGAGCTAAAAAAGTTAGTGGAGCAAAAAAAATAGATGTGGTTGCCCATAGCCTGGGCGGTTTGGTTGTTCGTACTTATATATGCAGTGATTTTTACGGAGATGATATCGATAAACTCATTATGTTATCTTCCCCAAATACAGGTGCAACAGATGCTTATTATCTGTGGGGAGAAGGAAAACTTCCGGACAGAACAGGTGATGATCCGAATCTTTTATACATGATTGTAGAAGGCTATTTACATATATTAAAAAGATACTATAATATTGAATCCACAAAGGAATTGATACACAAAGAATTTAAGGGTGTAAAGGAATTACTGCCTTCAAAAAGCTTTGGAAGCTATTTATTTTACTTAGATAGCCAAGATATAATGCGGTATATCTCCTATGACAATTTACAATACAAAAATGATTTTTTAGATGAGTTAAATGATAACTATAAAATATATAGGAAAAAAGGGATTACAATATATTTGATTGCCGGTGCCGGTAAGACTACTACTAAATCCATTCAGATAGAGAACGCATCTTTTGATAAGAAAAATAATCTTGTTAAAGGAGAAGAAAAGTCCTATAAAATAAGAACTTATGAAGGAGATGGCACCGTTCTGGTAAAAAGTGCTCTGGAAATGGTAGGTATAAAGTATGTTGTACAATCGACACATTCGGATATCTTAATAGAAAGCGAAAAAATAATCCGACAAATACTCATAAGGGATTATAGACGAATTCAAAAACAATACCTGTCTCAAAAAGATATGATCAGTATAGTGGTGTGCGGCAGCGGACGATTCAAATTAAAAATTGATGAGAAGGTTTATAGAGTACAACAAAATATTCGTATGAAAGATTTATACTATCATGAGTCCGGAAAAATTAGATGGCTTTTCTTAGAAAAAGAGAAGAACAAGAACGTTGCAGTCTATTATGATGCCTATAATAATGAGACGATAGATGTCCTCATTAACCGCAATAATGAAATAAAAAGAGAAAGAATGATGACACATAAACTAAAGCAGTATCAACTCATTGAGGCTTAAAGTACTCAGATATTGAGAAAATTTTTGCAATTGAATGCAGGTGCATAAATATCTGTTTTCGTATTAATTTGGAGAAAATTTGATGGCATATAAACTATAAAAGCCTAACCGCAAATAACCGCCGTCCATGGCTAAGATTTGCTCACAGACGTCCTGTCTGTGCACGACTTTTATAGCTTATCTGCCACCGAAATTTTCTAACCAAATTAACACAAGAAACAAATATTTATACACCTGCATTCAATTCGTCGACAGTCTTAAGCAAGCCTGAGTTTTTATTTGCGTTGATTATCTTTTGGAACCACGCAGGTTCCGCTGGCTTTGCAAACGATAATAGGTTCGTCCAAAACATCGCATGCAGTTTCACTAATATCCGGTCTGGGAACGATGACTTTTCGTGCTTCGAATACCATTTTTCTTGAAGTATTACCGATTTCAACAATCTCACCATAGGCTTCAATATAATCACCTGCATAGACAGGTGCTTTAAATTCTACATTATCATAAGCGCAAAACAATCCTTCGTCACCATCATTTATGATGAGAAGTTCAGTAGCAACATCGCCAAATAGATTTAGCATTCTTGCACCATCTACCAAGTTGCCTCCGTAATGCGCATCATGCATAGACATTCTAACTCGAATGGTAGAAGTTATTTTCATTCAATGATTACCTCCTTGTTTTAATCTAAGCTTTCAATCATTTATTATGTAAGTTTTGGCGTTGGATAGCGTGTGTTCATAGTATATTATGCAAATCATATACCAAAAAAAACGGACATTTTCAAAGGCAAAGTACCTTTATCGAACCATTTTTGAATAATAAGCTTAATATTTATCTGAAAATATGGTTCGAAAAGGAGACGAGTGTGAATAAAAAAGGACTTTGTAAAAACAAAATCCTTAATAGCTTATATTTATAATCCACAGCATTTTTTATATTTTTTTCCGCTTCCGCATGGACAGGGTTCATTTCTGCCCGGTTTCTTTTCTTTAACAATGGTTTTGGACCGCCGTTGTGCCTTTGTGATCTCA
>JAKSCF010000193.1 GCA_022360735.1 Clostridia bacterium | reverse complement strand
GGCTATGCAATCAGTAAATCATTTACCAATAAGATTCGTAACAATGGTTTTCAGTTAGATGAAAAAGACAAAATCATATTACAAGAGATATATAACCAAATGGGGCATACCTCCATTGCTGTCCGATCTTCAGCGATCTCTGAAGATACTGAAGGTACCAGCTTTGCAGGGCAATATGAAACTGTATTGGACATCAATGATTATGAAGCATATCTAAATGCAATCCAGATATGTATCAAGAGTTCTGACAAAGAAAATGTAACAGACTATGCAGATAAAATGCAGGTGGCTAACCATCATGAGATAGCGTTAATCATTCAGACCATGATTATAGGAGAGACATCAGGTGTAATGTTTACAGCTGATCCTATAACAGGAAATCGAGAGAAGACCATCGTGAATGCGGCAAAAGGTTTAGGCAAGGGCGTTGTTGACGGCACATCCAAATTAGACCGTTATGTGATCACAGATCAAATCAGATCAGATAGAAGTGGACCGAAAAGCATGGTAGGGGATGAGATGCTGTATGCATTGAAGCATTTAGGGGACCGGATTGCATCTTATTTTAAGGGTCCTCAAGATATAGAATGGACCATTAGAGATGATGAGATATTCATTCTTCAGAGTCGAGATATAACCACATTATACCCAGTTGATGAAGACTGCATGATTGATGATAAGCTTCATCTATATCTGTGTTACAACACAGTCATTCAAGGAATGAAGGAGCCTTTTACACCACTTGGATATGAATTCTGGCGAGCTGCTTTTGCTGGATATACCAGTATCTTTTATAATTTTAAAAAGAAGATCAGAAAACCATCATGGGTCAAATGCATTAATGGTCGGATCTACTATGATTTGACAGAGGTGCTGGGTCGAAGACTGATTGGGAAGAATATCTTAAACAGCTTCAATGACAAAGATCCAGAATGTGGACAGCTCCTTAAACAATTATATGGCAATTATAGAAGGACATTCTTAAAGCAAGGTGGTGCATTCAGATTATCCTATGGCATCATCAAGTGGGGAATGTCATTACAAAGCTTTGGCAAGATCAGTAAAAAAGACATCAATAAAGCGTTAGAAGAAGCTTTAGATATAGGCAATGGTTATATTGATAAGTTAAAGGTAAGAATTACAAAGACCGGAACTTATCAGGATAAAGTTGATCTGATGGAGACTGTAACCGAGGAGTTGTTGACTTTAGGATTTCAACAGATCATGTACATTGCTTATGGACTGAAGGCCATTGAAAAACAAATAAAATGGTTATCTGAGAAGTATCCGGATTTGGATTATAGCGTCCTAAAAAAAGCTGTCAACAACAATCCCACTACGGAAATGGGTATAGCACTTTTGGAGATAGCTTCAGACGTAGTATCTGGCAAGATAGATGAGCTTGAAACATCTAAAAAGCTGTCTGAATTTCTAGAAAAATACGGACACCGAAGTGTAATGGATATAGATATGGGTATCAAACGCTGGCATGAAGACCCTACGTATATCTTAAAGTTGATTAAGCTATACAGCGAAGAACGTCCTGCCGACAAATTAGAGATGATTTATGGGTATAGAAAAGATGCAAAGAAGCTGATAGACAATATCTACAACAATGTATCTAATGATTATGGTGTCAAAAAAGCAGATAAGGTTGTGTTTGATCTGAACAATTACAGAACACTGGCCGGATTAAGAGAGCAGCCTAAGTTTATCGCGGTAAAAGCATTATCTCTGCTAAGAGGTATGTTCATTGAGGTTGGTAAAAACTTAGTATCAAAAGGGCTTTTGAATGCATCGGAAGATATTGCATTCTTATATATGGACGACATATTAGCTTATGATAAGCTGGATTTGATAAAGATCGTAGAAGCTAGAAAAGAAGCCTATAACCATCAATTAAGCTATTCTGTGATACCAAGAATTATATTAAGTAATGGTGAAACTTATGTATATCCAACCATGGATCAGCAACTAAGTGATGGTTTGAGAGGCGTGCCAATATCGTCTGGCAAGGTGACCGGTATCGTAAGAATTATGGATCAACCGAATATCCATCTGCTTCATGAAGGTGACATCATTGTAACGCATAATACCGACCCAAGCTGGACACCTTTATTTCCCCTTGCCAAAGGACTAATCATGGAAAGCGGCGGACCCATCTCCCATGGTGCAATTGTGGCAAGAGAGTTTGGGCTGCCTGGCATCGCAGGTGTATCCAATGCACTGACAATACTTCAAGATGGCGATGTTGTCTGCATGGATGGTGCAACTGGTGTCATTGAATTGATTAATAATTAAAACGCTTATATAGGGTCATTGGTATATTCCTCTATAATCAAATTTATTTGCCTCGTAGATTTTTGCATTATTTTTATAATAGTCTCCGTAGGGGTATGCATATTGCACTCATTCCATTTGAATAAAACCATATAGATACCTCCTACAATGAAATGTATCCGGTATTGATCATTCTCGCTAAGTTCTTGATAATTCTTTCCTTTCATGTAAAATCCGGCAATGCGCTCTGAGAATTTAGTAAGCGCTTTATGCTGAAGGCCTGATTTTAGCAAAGCCGTAAAAAATTCTTCCTTCTCTTGAAAAGCATTCACTAGTTGGTGTATAACCAAATCTAAAAATTGATCGCTCTTTTGATCAGACTCCAGTTCAGATTTCTCAAAAATATCGCTATGAATTTCATCCATTTTAGAAAGAAGTATGTCATCTTTACTATCATAAATTCGGTAAAAAGACTGTCTCGCAATATCGGATTTTTCAGTGAGTTCTGTAATACTGATATCGGCATAATCCTTTGATCTCATTAATTCCATCAAACCCTCATAGAGCCATGACCTTGTTCGCTTTGATCGTCTGTCCTGTTTCATAAGTATACCATTGCTCCTAACTTACCAATGCATAGTTTTTTTCTACATAATAGCATAAACACATCAATATCACAATCCAATATCCTGATGCAAGTGAAAATCCAAGTCTTACGCTTCTATTTTCTCTTGACAGATGTGAACATCTTTGATATAGTTTTTGTAAATAGTGACACTTGTCTCATATGAGTCTATTGTCACAAATTAAATTACATTTTACAATGAATTAAATCTTATTTTGAGAAGGGTTTCCCCGTATTTTAAGGAGGTAAATTATGAAATATTTAGTAACCGGATGTGATGGTCAGCTTGGAGGAAGAATTGCTAAAATTATGTCTGAAAAGGTAGCACCTGAAGAATTAGTAGTAGCTTGTCCTTTTCCTGAAAGACTTAACGAGGAAAAAAAAGCATATTGGAACAAATTAGGTATTGAAGTAAGAACTGCAAATTATGACAATAAAGAAGAAATGGTTAAATCCTTTAGAGATATAGATAGAATTTGTATTATATCAACAATAACAATTGGTGATATACGTAGACAACAACATAGAAATGCAGTTGACGCAGCTGTAGAAGCCGGCGTTAAACATATTACTTATACTTCATACTTAGGAGCAAGCGACCCAAAATATCAACATATATATGTTACACCAGATCATACCTATACTGAAAGTTATATTAAAGAAAAACTTAAAGATATGGATATAAAATATAACTTTATGAGAAACAATTTTTATTTAGAAAACATTGTTTCTGCATTACCTGTACTTGCAATGCATAGTAATTATGAATGGCATACTTTAGCACAAGATGGCAAAGCAACATGTGTCCCTAAAGATGATAGCGCTAAACTTGCTGCTGCACTTATGCTAGGTAAAGGTGAAGATAATGTTGCATATACTGCTTGTGGTAAAGAACAAGTATCCATAAAAGAAATTATAGAATTAATTAATGAAATTTCAAATGTTAAATTTAAATATGTTCCGGAAGATACTGAAGGGATGTATGCATATGCTGCATCTTTAGGTATTCCAAAAGATTCAACAGATGATTTCTCAAAATCACCATTTCCTTGGTGTGCAAATGATATTGTCACTAGTGAACAATGCATTAAAGATGGCATGTTTAATGTGGTATCAGATGATATTGAAACAGTTACCGGTGAGGAACGTCGATCTGTTAGAGACCTTATCGAAGAAAATAAATATGTTTACGAACAAAAAATTGAAAAATGGGATGACATAAAATAGTGATTAATGGAGAGTTTAAAGCTGTCAAATCGTTGTGATTTGGCAGTTTTTTTAATGCAACCAATCAGTAATGGTTATCCTTTAATATTTTGAATCGGTTTTTCATATAAAAAGTTGCACAATAACATCTTATCTACATAATCCATGTAATTACCTTCAAGAACAATGCAGTTGTTAATAATCAATTCTGCTATACCATGAACAAGACTCCACATGGTAAGAATGTTTGAAACCTTGTTATTTGGATTTGAACCAATCGAATCAAAAAAGTTTGAAGCAGTTCTTGCAAAAATCGAAAATGGATCATTTGGGTCCACCTCCACAAATGAATTATCCTTTATTAAAACGGGAGGACTGTTTCTGTTAACAAATAGAAACTTTAGATATTCAGGATTTTCGACCATAAATTGTACATACTTTTTACCCATCTTATGGAACTGAAGTCCATAATCTGTAGAGTTTTCTGTTGCAGAAGAGAGTGCAGATGAAAAATCTGTCAGCACTTTTTGAGTGATTGCTTCAATGAGTTCATCGATGTTTTTAAAATGCTTATAGGGTGCTGCGTGACTAACTCCACATAGCTTTGCCAATTTTCGTAAAATAGTTACTCACAGTATTTGATTAAATATATAAAAGGACAATTAGATGGAGGTATGTTTGATATACATGAAATTAACGTGATAAAAGCTCAAAGAACGAATCAAGTTTATGAAGCGTATGAAACGCTTAGTGATTCTGATAATATTCTTATATCATTGCCATTGTATGTTGATAACTTGCCATCACATCTTTTAGAATTTATTATTGAATTTGAAAAGTATTACAATGAAAAGTTAGTGGAAGCAAAGAATACGAAAACAAGGTTCTATGCAATCATAAATAATGGATTTATTGAAGGCACTCAGAATATTAATGCCATCAATATTCTAAAAAACTTTGCAGAAAAAGTTAGTTTCAAATGGAGATTTGCAATAGGTATTGGTGCAGGCGAGTTTATGAAAGAACCAGCAGCTAAATGGACGAGTAAGCTGAAGATGGATGTATATAACAGACTAACTCAGTTAGCTGATGATATTAAATCAAATGACATACATTGTGTCCATGACGTTTATACGAATCCTGCTATGCCAAAGTTTTTATTTATGCTTGGAGGTACAAAATCTTGGCATAGACTTGCAAAGAAAAACCATTTAGAAAAGAAGCAACTCTATGATAAACCCTATAAATAAGATTGAGGAAGAAATCTACAGCAACAAAGGGCTGGTAGAAAGCCTAATGGAATGTATGGTATAAAGATCATATTGTGTATTCCTATAATGGAAGCGACACATATTGAATGCATTATAGGAATACACAGGGTATAATCTAAAAATGTAAGTATTAGGAGAGCATAGTATTTTCGTACTCTCAATATTTTTAGTTCATAAAACACATTTTATTAAGAGCTAAAGGAATACCTATAGATACACCATCTTTTGTGTAATATAAATCGATTTTGTCATTATGAGCATAAACAAATTTTGAAAAATAGATATGATAAGAAGGTAACTCTTCAACATAAATTTTTTGTAATTCTTTTATAATCTTGTGTCTTTCCTCAGAATCTACGGCTGAAAGCTGTTGATTTAAAAGATCAATCATTTTTTGTGATTGATAATATTGATCGCTTGTAGCTGACTTGCCAAGTATATCTCTATTTAAGAAAATAGGATCTCCAATAGCGGCACTTTCAATGATGGCAATATCGAAGTCTCGACTTATAACCATTTGGTCCGTTGTCTGAACATCTTTATATACAGGTTCTGCTTTTATACCTACACCATTTAATTGTTCTACAATAATATCTACATCCCGTCGTACACTTTCTTGACCCAAAACTTTAAATCCTAATATTTTTTCATCTTTTTCATAATATTTATCTCGTTTAGTGTAGCCTAATTGTTCTAATATTTCACATCCTTTTTGAGGGCTATACTTATATTGTTCAATGTCTTTTTCATAATATTGACTAGTACTGGGAATAATTCCTGTATTGCCTTCAAAAGCATGACCTCTATGGGCAATATCAATAATGTCATCTCGATTAATTAAATATGCAATGGCATGTCTAAATTCTTTTTGATTAAAGGGTGCTTTATCATGGTTGAAGGCTACCTTTTTTAATGTGCCTATGTCACTAATAATTTTTATATCTTTTCCCTTGAATATTTGCTCAGCATCGCCACTTGTAAAGATAGCATCCACCTTACCTTGAATTAAAGCCTCTGGCTGCATCTGAGGGTTCATTTTATAGAATTTTATTTTATTTACTTTAGGACAACCCTGATAATAGTCTTTAAAAGCTTCAAACACATATTCACCTTTTTCAGCGTTATACGCGATTAATTTGAAGGGCCCGCTTCCAATGACACACTGTTCAGATAAGCATTTTTCCGGGTCTTCAATATCTTTATAAATATGTTCAGGTAATATAGGCATACATCCTGCAATATTACCATAAAAAGGAGCCCACTTTTCTTTTAGCTTAAAAACTACCTTATAATCGGATACAGGAACGACACTATCAACAGGTGCTAAGTTCATCCAAGGGACAGGATGCTTTTTCATATAGGTTACTGTAAAAGCAATGTCTTTAGCTGTTACAGGTTTTCCATCATGCCATTTAGCATTTTCCACAAGTTCAAAGGTATAGGCATTCTCTTTTTCGTCATATGACCATTCCTTTGCTAAAGCAGGGATAAAATCTCCATTTTCATTCTTCCATATAAGAGAATCAAATACATAGCTCATACGAATAAATCCAGGACCTCTTGGAAACAAGCCATAAGGCGTAGGGTATCCCCAATCACCTTTCCCATCAGGTATAACATATTCTTCTATGTAGGCATCTTGCATACTTGGTTCTTCTAAAGCTGCTTTTTCAACTTTTTGATTACATCCTCCTGTAACCAAAACCATCACTAATAATAAAAATAATGAAAGTGTTTTAAATAAATTTCTTTTCATTTTAATCCTCCTAGTATATATATTTAAAATATTTGCGGCGCAGCATCGATAAGACTTTTGGTATAGGGATGAACAGGTGCACGGATAATTGCAGCTGAATGTCCATACTCAACGATTTCTCCATTTTTTAGTACAATAATCCTATCGCTTATTTTGCGTGCTAAAGCAATGTTGTGAGTAATAAAAAGCAGTGTAAGACCACGACTCTCTTGTAATTCCATAAATAACTTCATAATTTTTGCTTGAACACTTACGTCAAGAGCTGAAGTAGCTTCATCAGCAATAAGTAATTTG
>JAKSCF010000195.1 GCA_022360735.1 Clostridia bacterium | reverse complement strand
TTAAATATAAAAAAACTAGGAGGAGAGAAAATGAAAAAATCGTTAGTATTGCTATTAATAGTAGCACTTATGACTTCTATGCTGGTTGGCTGTGGATCACCGGCAGAGGAAGCAGCAGATGACGGGGTTTACAGAGTAGCTTATGTGGCAAGAGCACAAGCGGATTCATTTGCAGCGTGGCTGGCAAATGCTGTCATGGAAGAAGCAGATAAGTATGACAACATAACCGTTGATGTATTTGATGGTCAAGCATCCGATGACACTCAAAACTCATTAATTGAGACAGCTATCACTAACAATTATGATGCAATCATCATTCAGCCCAATAACGGTGAAGCTCAAAGACCTTATGCTGAAAAAGCGGTAGCAGCAGGAATTGTTACAATCACAACCAATGCACGTATTGAAGGTATTGATGGTGCGTCTTCTGTAGATGCAGATCCTTATGAGCAAGCTGCAGTAAATGCAATAGCTGCTATTGATCAAGTTCCTGAAAATGCCAACGTAGTTGTATTAAAAGGCCCTCCGGGGAACTTCCACGCCGATGCAAGACGTGAAAGCTGGCAAAAAGAATTCTTTGACAAACGCCCTGATGTTACCATCGTAGGGGAAGAAATTGCTAACTGGAACAAAGATGAAGCAATGAACTACATGGAAACTTGGGTACAAGCTAATGATAAGATCGATGCAATTATTGCTATGAATGATAATATGTGTGCCGGAGCATTAGAGGTTGTAAAAGATGATCCTAACTATGAAGGTATTTTGGCATATGGTGTAGATGGAACTGCTGAAGCTGTTTTATTAATCGAAGAGGGACTGATGACGTCAACCTGCTTACAAAGTGCTTATGCTTTAGCTGAGGCTCTTTTGGATACTTCTAACAAACTGTTAACCGGTGAAGAAGAGCAAATCGATATTGATATTGATGCACCACTGGTAAATATTGATAATGTACAACAATACATCGATATGCACAAAAAAGCAGGTGCATTATAAAGTAATCCATCCATAAAAGGTGCACGAGAAGTCGTGCACCCCATTTTGTTCTAGCTGTTTTAGAAAGGAGTTATGCAATGAAAAATAGAGCGGCGTTTATGCAGGGCACCAATAACATGGGTTTTAAAGACATTCCAATGCCTGAGATTGGTGCAAAGGATGTTATGATAAAAATTGATTCGGTGGGCATCTGCGGGTCAGATGTTCATTATTACCAGCATGGAAGAATAGGCGACTTTATAGTCCAGGGTGACTTTATATTGGGGCATGAATGTGCGGGAGAGGTAGTGGAGATTGGATCTGAAGTAAAAAATCTCACAATAGGAGACCGAGTAGCACTTGAACCGGGAAAAACTTGCGGGAAATGTGAATGCTGTAAAGAAGGAAAATACAACTTATGCCCCCATGTAGAATTTTTTGCGACACCGCCATATCACGGTGTTTTCGCAAATTATGTGGCACATCCGGAAGATATGTGTTTTAAATTACCGGAGAATGTTTCCAATGTTGAAGGTGCTTTGGTAGAACCGCTGGCAGTTGGATTACATGCTTCAAATCAAGGCGGTGTTAAACTGGGTGACACGGTTGTTATCTTTGGGTCGGGATGTATCGGCTTGGTCACGGTTTTATCCTGCAAAGCACGAGGCGCATCCAAAATTATTGTGGTGGATGTGATAGAAAAAAGATTGGAAAAAGCAAAAAAATTAGGAGCTGCTTATGTCATAAATGCTAAAAATGAAGATGTGATCAAAACCATTGAGGCGCTGACAGACGGCACAGGTGCAAACGTGGTCATAGATACCGCAGGAGCAGAAATAACGGTTAAGCAGACAGCAGATGTTGTAAAGCGTGGTGGCACAATAGTCTTGGTAGGAATGACGCCAAAAGATGAAGTTGAGTTTAACTTCATGAAACTAATGGGCAAAGAGGGAGAAGTTAAGACCATATTTCGATATAGAAATTTATATCCGGCAGCCATTAATGCAATAGAAAGTGGTACAATTAATGTAAAAGAGATTGTAAGCCATGAATTTGATTTTGAAGCAATACCCAAAGCATTTGATTTTGTAGTGAATAATATGAGTGATGTTGTAAAGGCAGTCATAAAAATAAAATAGCTCTTTTTAGAGAGGAGTTTAAAATGTATTTCATAGGTATTGATATTGGAACAACATCGGTAAAGATAATAGGAACCAATGAAAAAGGTGATGTGATTAAGTCAGTCACCAAAGACTATCCTATATTTTTCCCCAAGCCGCTGTGGTCGGAACAAAACCCAAAAGATTGGTGGGAAAAATCACTAGAAGGTTTTACTGAGCTTTTAAAGAGCTTAGATAAAAGTGAAGTTAAGGCCATCAGTTTCAGCGGTCAAATGCATGGAATGGTGACGCTGGATGAAAATGATGAACCCATTAGACCTGCTATTTTATGGAATGACCAAAGAACTGAAAAAGAGTGTGACTTTTTAAATAAGGAAATTGGACAGAAAAATATTTCTAAATGGACTGGAAATCTTGCACTTACAGGATTTACAGCACCAAAAGTATTGTGGCTGAGAGAGAATGAACCCGATAATTTTAAAAAGATAAATAAACTGATGCTGCCAAAAGACTATATTGCATATAAAATGTCCGGCGTTTTTGCAACCGACGTTTCAGATGCATCCGGAACCTTATACTTTGATGTTAAAAATAGAAAATGGTCAAATGAAATGTTAGAACTGCTAAAGCTTTCTAAAGACCAGCTTCCTAAAGTGTTTGAGTCTTATGAAGTGATTGGAAATATTAAAGAGGAACTTGCAAATGAGCTGGGTATATCCAATAAAGTAAAAATCATTATTGGCGGTGGGGACCAAGCAGTTGCAGCCGTTGGCGGCGGCGTAGTCGACAAAGGTTCTTGTTCTGTTTCATTAGGAACCTCCGGGGTGGTATTTGCATCCAGTGAAAAGTTTTTTGTAGATGAGAACAATGCATTACACTCATTTTGTCATGCCAATGGAAAATATCATCAAATGGGTGTAACCCTTGCTGCTGCAGCATCTTTAAAGTGGTGGGTGGAAGAAGTCATTAAAACGGATGATTTTGACGGACTATTAAGTGAAGCAAAAACAGTTGAAGAAGCAGAGAACTTATTTTATCTGCCTTACTTAATGGGCGAGAGAACACCCCATAATGATCCCCATTGCAGAGGCACCTTCATTGGTCTGAATATGAGCCATGAAAGAAAACATATGACACGTGCTGTGCTGGAAGGCGTAGCATTTTCCCTTCGTGATACATTTGAAATCATGAAAAAAATGGGAATTGAGATAAGGGATATCAGTATAAATGGCGGGGGGGCAAAAAGTATCTTATGGTGCCGGATCATTGCAGACGTTCTTAATGTAAAAGTGAACAAATTAGCAACGGATGCAGGACCTGCTTATGGAGCAGCTATACTGGCAGCAGTAGGATATGGACGATATGACACGGTTGAAAGTGCTTGTAATACATTCATAAAAGTATCAGAAAGCATTGATCCTAACAGTAAGAATGTAAGCATATACAATGAAAAGTACGATAAATTCAGAAAGATATACCCACAGTTAAAGGATCTTTTCAAACAATTAAATCCATCATGAGTTACCAATACAGTATGAACATAAAGGCAGCAACTACCTCTCAATGGTTGCTGCCTTTTAAATGGGTTAAATGTGAATACATAGGGCAATAGAACTTTATCTTGAAAACATCCTATTGTACATGATATAAAGAATATAAACAAAAATAGATGAAAAGATAGAAAAATCTTAATGAGAAGTAGGGATGAACATGTACAAGGTATTACTTGTTGATGACGATTGTTTGGTACGAACCACATTAAAAACCATAATAAATTGGGAAAAGTTTGGCTTCCAAATTGCGGGGGAAGCCATTGACGGCATTGATGCAATGGAGAAGATTGATGAGCTTAAGCCGGACATCCTCATACTGGATATGAGCATGCCTCAAGCAGATGGTATTGAGGTCATTAAGTATGTACAGGAGAAAGATTTTGATATAAAAATATTGGTGCTGAGCTGCTACGATGATTTTAATTATGTAAAAGAGGCTCTAAAACTGGGCGCAAATGATTATATGCTGAAGCATCTCATGAAAGAAGAATTATTAATGGAATCCCTGCACACCATCAAGCAAGATATAGAGCTGTCAAGAGAAGAGAACCTGGCCATGCACCGGATGGAAAAGATTGCTGAGGAGGGGGCCTCATTACTTAAAAATAAGCTGTTGTTAAAGCTGTTGCATGAACGTTTGACAACCCCAAAATCAGAGCAAGAGTTCAAGCAGTATTGTAAAACATTGCAACCCAATAACTTAGCTGTTATTTTTCTTAGAGTGTTGAAATATGACGAAGTGATAAAGGCGTACCAGTCCGGTGGCATAGAAATTTTCTCACTAGCTATTTCCAATATTGCAGATGAAGCAATACTGTCAAAATATAATTATGAAATGGTTAATGATGAAGATGGAAAATATTTTGTTATCATTAATTTGGATAACTACAGCCAATTGCAAAATAAAGGAGAATTAGAGTATATCATCTCTAAAATAGGACAAGGGTTAATGAATCATTTGAAAATCAATATCCAATGTATTGCAAGTATAAAATGTACATCTTATATGGAATTATGGAAGACCTATGGTCAATTGGAGAATAAAATCAATCATTTCTTTTATGATCAATCTGAGAAAGACTATGTGATTTCTGAGGAGCTGTCTGCTGTTTCCCTTGAAGAAATAAAGGTAAGTGACGAAAAAATGAATCAGTATAAGGATTATATTAAAAAAGACAAATTTTCATTATTACAAGATACCGTGATAGAAGAATTTAATGAGATTACTAAAAATAGGATTGTTCCAATTAACATAAAGAAGTATTATATACGTTTCTTACGTACAATATACAGCTACATTTACGAACATTTTAATATCAACCGGGATTACATCTTTATGGAGACGACGACGCAACATATCCTAGAAGCACAAAACACCAAAGAGCTTTATAGGATTATCAAAGGCATCATAGAGGATGCTGAAAAGCTTGTATCCAATGACCTTATTCAAACCGTTGAAAATGATTATATCAAAAAATCCATTAAATATATACAATCCCACTATATGGACGATCTGATTCTAGCCGATGTGGCTGCCTATATACATGTTTCTGCCACTTATTTTAGTTATTTGTTTAAGAAAAGTACCGGGATGAAATTCATTGATTATATTAAAGAGATAAGAATGAAAAAGGCATGTGAATATCTGCTGGATACGGACATGAAAATAAAAGAGATAGGAGAATTAGTAGGAATACCCAATCGTAAATATTTTTCTAAACTCTTCAAAGAACATATGGGGATGAGCCCGCAAGATTACAAAAGGCAAAATATCTAAATATATTGACCCTATTTGAAATAATTGATTACTTTTTAGAGATTTCTTCTTTTGTTAAAATATTTCTGAAATGATAAACGAAAGGAGAATGAAAATGAAACTAGGACTTATTGGTGCAGGTCGAATTGGAAGGATGCACGGCGAAGTCATCACGAATCAAGTAGCAGGGGCAGAAATACATGCAGTATCAGATGTTGATATGGATGGGCTGAAAGAATGGGCATCATTCCTTGGGATAAAAAATGTAACAAATGATTATAGAGACATTTTGAAAAATGGAGAAATTGAGGGTGTGTTAATCTGCTCTTCGACCAATACCCATGCAGACTTTATTATTGAAAGTGCAAAAGCAGGTAAACACATCTTTTGCGAAAAACCCATTGATTTCAATGTAGAAAAAATCGAGTTGGCCCTTGATAAGGTGAAAGAGGCCGGTGTTATGCTTCAAGTCGGTTTCAATAGACGATTTGACCATAATTTTAAAGCTGTACGCGACGCCGTAAGTAATGGCGAAATTGGGGACGTCCATATTGTAAAAATTACATCGCGAGATCCGGAACCACCACCTGTTGAGTACATTAAAGTATCCGGTGGACTTTTTTTAGACATGATGATTCATGATTTTGATATGGCACGATATTTATCAGGCAGTGAAGTAGAAGAAGTATTTGTAAATGCAGCGGTATTAGTAGATCCGGCAATTGGTGAAGCCGGTGACGTAGACACAGCAATTGTTAATCTGAAATTTGAAAATGGAGCTGTTGGTGTTATTGATAACAGCAGGCAGGCAGTTTACGGATATGACCAAAGAGTTGAAGTTTTTGGTTCAAAAGGTATGGCGGCTGCAGATAATGATTATCCTAATACAGTACAAGTGTTAACATCAGAGCGACTAAGCGGTGATAAACCAAAATATTTCTTCTTAGAAAGATACAAAGATGCTTATGCATCAGAAATTCACGCTTTTGTTGATGCAATTAATAACAAACAAACCCCTCTGGTAACAGGTATTGACGGCTTGCAGCCTGTTCTGATCGGACTGGCGGCCGACAAATCTTTAAAAGAGAACAGACCGGTTAGAATCGATGAAATACTTAAGTAAAAAGAAAAGACAACACTATGAGGAGAAGATAGAATGAAAAAATCAGCATGTATTGAAACAATCTTTACAGAATATGATTTTTATGACCGCTTCAAATTGGCTAAAGAAGCAGGCTTTAATGCAGTTGAATTTTGGGGTTGGGATGATAAAGATATATCCAAAATAAAAGAATTATGTGATACCCATGGACTTGAAATGGCAAGTTTTTCCGGAGACAAATCATTTTCTTTAATTGATGAGGCCCATCAATGTGCGTATATTGATTATGTGAATCAATCTATAGAGAAAGCGAAGATATTAGAGTGTAAAAATCTAGTGATCCATTCTAATGCTCTTGGAGAAGGCGGCGTAGTCCTGAATAGCTATGATGATAAAAGTGACTATGAAAAATTTGGTGTTATGATTACCACCTTAATGAAGCTGGCTTTAATAGCTGAAAAAGAAGAAGTCAACCTTGTATTGGAAGCCCTCAATACTGAGGAAGATCATGTTGGAAATTTCCTGTCTTATACCAGAGATGCCGTTAGAGCCGTCAAATGTGTCAACAGCCCAAATATTAGAGTCCTTTATGATATCTATCATATGCAGCTAATGGAAGGGAAAATTATTAATATGATTAAAGAAAATATTAATGAAATCGGTTATATTCATGTAGCAGATGTACCGGGACGTATGGAGCCGGGAACAGGAGAGATTAATTATTCCAATGTATTTAATGCCCTTAAAGATGTGAAATATGATGGATATATTGGATTTGAGCTATTCCCGTCAAAAGGCTCTATGGATGTGGCAAAAGAACTTGTTAATTTATTTTAAGTGAGAAAAAGTGCAGGGCATTATGCCTTGCACTTTGATAATTAATAATGAATAATGAATAATGAATAATTATGGATAATTTTCTTCGAAAATTTCTACTTAATTCAATTATAAATCCTATATTTTGCGCAGCAAAATACACCTTAATTATTAATTATTAATTACCAATTATTCATTATCTCGGGGGTTGCTATGAAATTAGAACACTTATATTACAACATCAGAATACGATTGATCTTAGTAATTACATTGATAATCATATTTATTGCTACAGTCATTTCATATGTACTTTACAATTATTCCAATCATTTTTTGAAAGAAAAAATGGCAAATCTAACAACAGATAGTCTTTTAAAGTACTCCAACAGTTTAGGAAACATGCTTCAGGATGTCTACTATGTCGCTGTAAAAACGGTAGCTGATCAACAAGTCATTGAGTTGGTAGAAAGTATTCAATTGACATCGGATCCCCAATTGGAATATGAGCTGTATCGTGCTTTACAAAATGAAGCAGGCAAAAATACGTATATTCAATCCATGTATGTATACATTGAAGGAACGGACCAAATTGTAACGTCCAATTCATTGAGAAAAATAAAGAGAATTTATAACTTTGAAAATTATCCTTGGATTTCCAAAGGAGATACTGCTGCATCTCATTTATTATCCTTGGTGGAATATAGAGATAACGTGGGGGTCTTTGACAGCTTTTTTTATTCGGTGGTTAAGCCCATAAGAAACGAAAATAAAGAGACCATTGGAATAATCAGTGTTAACATCAGTTCACGTAAAATTTATGAAGACTTTTTAGTCAATATTATCCATGAAGATGAATCCAATGTCATGCTTGTTAATAAAGACGGCAATATCATTTATCATAACCAACCTGAAATGCTTATGACCAATATTAATAAAAATGAATCCTATAATCGGATGAGCAATTATTCAAAAGGCTATTACGTTGAAGAGATTAATGGTATTCAAACTCTGGTGGTATTTGTATCAGAAAAGTATTCCCAGTATAAAATGGTCTACGCCATCCCAATGGATAAGATTTCTTATGGTATCACCAACTTAAGATGGTTAGCGGTTATTTTGTCCACCATCAGTATCATTTTTGGGACTATTGTGGTATTAGCTTATTCAAAATCTCTGTACAATCCTATTTTGACCATTAAGATGGCCATGCTTAAATTTGGGCAAGGGGATTTTGATGTGAGAATTCAAGAAAAAAGAAAAGACGAGTTTCAAGTTCTGTATAAAGGGTTTAACAACATGATTGAAGAATTGACTCGACTGATAGATGAAACCATCGCACAAAAACTTAAATTAAAGGAAGAGCACTACAGAACATTGCAATCACAGATTTCACCTCACTTTATTTACAATACTTTAAATTCTATTAAATGTGCGGCAATTCTACAAAAAGATACCAAAGTGACAGAAATGCTTCAGGCGTTCATAGAACTTTTACAGCTGAGCGTGGATCACAAAAAAGATATGATCTCGTTAAATGAAGAAATCAAACAAATATCCAATTATATTTTGCTGCAAAAGCATCGCTACGGCGACTTGTTCAGCGTTGAATATGAAGTCAACGAAAATGTCAAAACCTGTTTGGTACCAAAGCTTATCTTACAGCCTTTGGTTGAGAATTCTTTGAATTATGGTGTTAATCTTAGAGAAGGTAAAGGCTTAATCTGTATCCAAGCATTCAAAGTGGAAAATGGTGTGATTATTGAGGTTAATGATAATGGAGAAGATGCCGACATTGATAAATTGAGACAAATTTTAAGGACAAAGGGACAATCTAAATTCAGCGGCATAGGGATCTATAACATCAACGAAAGAATTAAGCTTATTTACGGAGAAGAGTATGGGTTGTCTTATGAAAAGGGAGAAAATGGGGGGCTTAAAGCTATTGTATATTTGGGAGATTCCACTCTTAAAGACTATCAGATACCCAAAAGTGATTTTTAATCAGGGTTGTTGAATAACTTCCAATCAAAGGATTTGATGAAAGATTTCTCCATTACAAATTATATACCAAATGTCTCCTGTAGCTAATAATGCGTATTCGTTCAGTAAGGCTCTGTATAATCAAAAATGAATTGTCCTAATTTTCTAAAGAAAAGGGGTTGGTTTGAAAAAATTGACCCCTTTTTTCAATGTATAAAAACCCGGATAATTAAGAAAAGATAAAATTAAAAAATATGGGGAAACGAAAAGGAGAGGATTTTTTATGAAAAAACTATTGGTTGTGTTACTGGTTCTGGCTTTAAGCATGTCTTTAATTGCGTGTGGCGGGGGGGCTTCGGAAGAGGAAGCAAGTCAAGAGCCGGAAAAGTTGACAATAGGGTTTGTAGTAAAAGGATCTGACGAGCACTGGATTCAAGTAGAAAAAGGTGCAAGACAAGCGGCGGAAGATTTTGATGTTAATCTTGACTTTAACGGACCCGCAAAAGAAACCTTGGTTGAAGAACATACAAGCATGATTGAAAATAACATTACGAATAATGTGGATGCGCTTTGTGTAGCACCGGTTCAGCCGGCTGCTCAAGTTAAAGTTTTGCAAAAAGCCGTAGAAAAAGGCATTCCGGTATTGTTAATCGATACAGATGCAGATTTGGAAGGCAAAACTTCTTTCTTAGGAACAGGAAATTATGCAGCTGCAGAGCTTGCCGGAGAGCATATTGCATCTAAATTTGACGGCGGCAAAGTTGTTATCATCAGAGGTGCATTAGGAGATAAGACCCATGATGATAGAACAGCAGGAGCAAAAGATGTATTAGAAGCCAATGGATTTGAGGTACTGGACGTTCAGCCTGCCGACAGTGATGGTGAAAAAGCAGCAAACGTAATGGAAAATATGATGCAGACATTTCCTGAAATCGATGCAGTGTTTGTAACCGCTGATCAAATGGCGCTAGGTGCGTTGAAGGCAGTAGAGCAATCAGGTAAAGACATCATGGTGGTAGGGTTTGATGGTTCTCCCGGAGCACAAACAAAGATTAAAGAAGGCTCAATGGAAGGTTCCGTAGCACAAAGTCCATATCAAATGGGATACTTAGGCGTTGAAAATGCAATCAAGGCTGTCAACGGTGAAAGTGTTGAACTGCGTATTGATACAGGTGCGGAATTACTGACCATTGATAATTTAAAATAAAAGCTCAAGTCATTTAGAAATAACATTTTAATTGTCTACTCCATTATGGACTATGGAGTAGACAATTATGTGAAAGAGGCGATACTATGGGAGATACATTTATAGAATTAAAAGAAATCAGCAAGCGATTTCCAGGTGTTTTAGCACTCGATAAGGTTTCAATGTCTTTGGGCTTTGGTGAAGTTCATGGATTGCTGGGAGAAAATGGAGCCGGAAAATCAACCTTAATTAAATGCATGACCGGTGTTCATACCCCGGAAGACGGTAAAATTTTGGTTGAAGGCAATGAAATGAGTTTTAAAAACCCAAAGTCGGCCAAAGATGTAGGAATCAGTTGTATTTATCAAGAATTAAACGTTATCACTGAATTATCGATTACTGATAATATCTTCCTAGGGCAGTATATAAAAACCGCATCCGGTGTTTTAGATTATAAAATCATGCACAAAAAAGCGAAAGAAATTATGGCTAGGCTGGGACAGGATATTGATCCTAAAACTCAGGTAGGGAAATTAGGAATGGGACAGCAGCAAATGGTTGAAATCGGAAGAGCGATTTTGGGAGATGTTAAATTCTTAATCATGGATGAGCCCACTTCAAGCTTAAGTGAAAAAGAAGTGATTGAGCTGATGAAGGTTGTCCGTTATCTCAGAGAAAAAGGTGTGGCCGTATTATTTGTATCACATAAACTGGAAGAAGTTTTTGAAATATGTGATGTTGTTACCATATTACGTGACGGTCAGCTCATCACGACTTCACCTGTATCGGAAATGACCCATGATGGTTTAATCCAAAATATGGTGGGCAGGTCTGTTGAAAATCTTTTTCCCAAAGAGACAGCTCCTCATAATGAAGAATTTTTAAGAGTTGAAAACCTAACGAGTCATGGAGTGTTCAGTGACATTACGTTCAATGTAAAAAGTGGAGAAGTTCTAGGATTTTCAGGATTAGTTGGAGCAGGAAGAACGGAAGTGTTTAGATGTATTTTTGGAGCGGACCTAAAAGACAGCGGCGAAATTTATGTTCATCAAAAATCGGTGAGTATTAAAAGTCCTCGTCAGGCCATACAAAATAAATTAGCTTTTGTTACGGAAGATAGAAAAGGAGAAGGCTTAGTATTAAATGCATCTGTTATAGTCAACCTTACGATTGTCTGTATGAGAAAATTTACAAAGCTTTCTATTTTAATTAAAGAGAAGATAAGAGAAGTGGCTAATGGTAATATAAGTTCTCTGAGAATTAAAACAGCATCAGGAGATACTCCCGTAGGGCAATTGAGTGGAGGCAATCAACAAAAAGTTGTAATTGGTAAGTGGTTAAATACTGATGCGGATATTTATATTTTAGATGAGCCAACCAGAGGTATTGATGTAGGTGCAAAGGTAGAAGTATATAAACTCATCAATCAACTTGTCAAAGCAGGTAAAGCCGTGATTATGATTTCCTCTGAGCTGCCTGAAATATTAGGAATGAGCGATCGAGTTATTGTCATGAGAGAAGGCAAAATCACTGCAGAAATAGACAGAGACAGTCCTCACTTTAATGAGAATGACATTATGAAAGCTGCGTGGGGAAGGCAAATTGAAAATCATGCGAGGGGGTCAATAGAATGAAAGATAAGCTGCAATCAATATCCATAAAAGAAATGTTATTTAGAGTAGCACCATTATTAACATTAATACTTCTTTCTATATATTTATCAATTGTATCTGATAATTTCTTAAAAATAGATAATATCATGAATATTATGAGACAGGCATCCACCATAGCGCTTATTGCCGTAGGGATGCTGATGGTTATTATCACTGCCGGTATTGATTTGTCTGTAGGACCAATAATGGCTTTGTCGATGTGTACCATGGGGATTGCTATGAGGTCAGGCGGCGTTACCAATGCCTTTGTGTTAATTTTAATTTGTTTACTCGTAGGATCAGGAATGGGTATGGTCAATGGTCTTTTGCTAACCCGCTTACATCTGCCCCATCCATTTATATCCACCATTGGTACCAGAAACATTTCCAGAGGTATCGCTTTAATTATCACCAGTGCTGCCCCGGTTATTGGTTTTCCCAAGGCTGTAGAAATGCCTGGTTCAGGTGATATACAAGGATTTCCTATCAGTTTTCTTATTGTCATCATTGTTTATATAATCGTTCATTTATTCTTAAATAATACAGTATTGGGAAGAGAAATTTATTCTATCGGCGGTAATAAAGAAGCTGCTTTACTATCAGGTATTAACGTAAAAAATGTATTGACTTTTGTTTATACCTTTTCAGGATTTATGGCTGCGTGTGCCGGAATTGTTTTTGTTGGCCGTGTAGGCGGGGCACTTCCTTTGGCAGGTCAGACCGCTGACTTAGATGCAATAGCAGCAGTCATTATTGGAGGTGCATCATTCTTCGGAGGAAAGGGTACGGTATGGGGCACATTGATTGGTGTTTTACTTATCTCAGTTATTAGAAATGGTTTAAACCTGCTCAGTGCGTCATCGGACTTGCAATTTGTTGTTATTGGCGGTGTCATAATCGTAGCGGTATTTGTGGATGTTATCAGAACCAAAGTCGAAGAAAGAGCGAGAAGAATGGCAAAAGCTTAATATGAATATTTGAAAAGTAAGAGTTTGACAGTTGAATTGTTTTTACTAACGCGTTATGCTTGAACTATTGGGGGGTTATAAAAGTGAAAAAAACCTTTGTTTTAATTTGGATAACCTTTTTAATATTAATTTCAGCAATTGGATGTAAAAATAATGAACTTGTAACGAATGGACAGAACTTAGATAATGATAATGAACAGTTAAGAATAGGCATTGTTTTAAAAGCCTTGGACAGTGAACATTGGCAAACCATGAAAAAAGGTGCTGAGAAAGCAGCTAGAGATTTGGGAATAGATTTAATTGTAAGGGCACCCGATAAAGAAACCAATGTTGCTATGCAATTTCGCCTTATTGAGGATTTGATGGATCAGAATGTAGATGCCATTGGTATAGCGCCATGCGATTCAACAGCTATTATTCCAATCATTGAAGAAGCCAAACAGAATAATATTCATGTCTTTACCATTGATACGGATGCGGATACAGATGTGGTTTCCTTTATAGGAACCGATAATTTTCTCGCAGGCAAGATGGCAGGGGAGAGGATTATAGAGGTTTTAGGCGGCAAAGGAAATGTAGTATTAATTACAGGTGTATTGGAACAACAAACCCATCGTGACCGGCGGCTGGGATTTAAAAAAGCCATTGAAGGAACAGAGATTGAAATAATTGAGCAAAGACAAGCAAATAGTGATTCTGAACTTGCTATGGAAGAGATGAATCAGCTGTTTGAGAGTCACGAAGACATAGACGCTGTTTTTGCAACCAATGCTTTGATGGCATTGGGTGTTTTAGAAGCAATAGAAGCCAATGAAAAAACCGATGAGATTAAACTCATAGGCTTTGACATACAACAAGAACTGCTGGAAGGCGTAAAAAATGGAAAAGTGGATAGTGTTATTGCTCAAAATCCTTATGATATGGGATATGAAACGGTTCAATCGGCTGTTAACTATCTAAGAGGCGAACCGGTTGAAAAACGTACCGATACAGGTACGGAATTAATCACAGTAGAGAATGTAGATAAATACAAAGAGCAGTATTGTTATTAGAAATGTAAAATAATATTTTTCAGTTTGGCCATTGGAATTTCAAATAAATTCCAATGGCTTTATTTTATTTGAAAGAAAAATAACCCTAAAGAGTCATGAAAATGGCTATAACGAGCAATAGGATAAAAGCTCAGGTTAGATAAAATTATAGAATAGGAAATGTGGACGTGATGGTAAATAAATTAAATAGGGTGGTTACAAAACAATATAGTTAGGGAAGGTGAAAAGGTTCATGAAAAAATACAGTAGTTTGTTCCAACCTATGAAAATAGGTCAATTGGAAATCAAAAACAGAATTGGTATGGCACCTATGGCGCCATCGGGTATGTGCACACCGGATAACTGTTTTAACCAAAGAGCTGTGGATTACTATGTAGAAAGAGCTAAGGGCGGAACAGGACTTATCATTACCGGTGGGATTGAAGTTGAGAATGTTTTGGAAGAGACCAAACCAGGCTTATTCCAAAATATAGACACTAATCCGGAAGCGTTTGTATTACTCGGAAGTGAAATGACTGAAAGAGTACATGCTTACGGCGCAAAGATTTTTCTTCAGATAACAATGGGATTTGGGAGAGTATCGTTTTATCCTGATATGGTAAAAACCCATCCTATTGCACCTTCGGCAACACCTCATTTTTGGAATCCGGATGTTACTTGCAGAGAATTGACTACCGAAGAGGTAGAATACTTAGTTAAAAAGATGGGCGATGCTGCAATGGTTGCAGCAGAAGCCGGATTTGACGGCGTAGAGATTCATGCTATGCATGAAGGATATCTTATCGACCAGTTTACGATGAAACTGTTTAATAAAAGAACGGATAAATACGGTGGCGACCTAAAAGGGCGTTTGACTTTACCTATTGAGATCGTACAAGAGATAAAGGAACGAGTAGGTAAAAACTTCCCCGTCATCTTAAGGTTTGGCGTGAAAAGCTGTATTAAAGCATTGGGAAAGGGCGGTCTTCCGGAAGAAGAATATATAGAAATGGGAAGAGATGTAGAGGAAAGCTATGAAGCTGCAAAAATACTGGAAGAAGCGGGATACGATGGGTTTAATGCAGATTTAGGGTCTTATGATGCGTTGTACTGGGCGCATCCCCCCGGATATATGGAACATGGCTGTTATTTACCATACGTTGAAAAACTAAAAGATGTGGTAAAGGTGCCTATTCTAACCGCAGGTAGAATGGAGGTTCCTGAACTGGCAGAAGAGGCTGTTGCTGAAGAAAGAGTTGACATGGTACTTTTAGGCAGAGGACTTTTAGCAGATGCCGATTGGCCCAATAAAGTACGTGCCGGTGAGGAAGATAAGATAAGACCTTGCTTAGGATGTCATGATGGTTGTATGGGAAGGCTTGAAACTAAAAAAGTCATTTCGTGTGCCGTCAATCCGGCTTGCGGCAGAGAAAACGAATATAGACTATATCCATCTCTTAAGCAAAAGAAAATAATGGTAATAGGCGGGGGGATAGCTGGAATGGAAGCCGCTAGAGCAGCGGCCATAAGAGGGCACAAAGTTGCATTATTTGAAAAGAATGATGTTTTAGGTGGACATATTATTGAAGCATCCGTACCCCAATTTAAAGAGGATGAAAAACTGCTTCTTAAATGGTATGAAGATGCATTGAAAGAGAACGCTGTTGACATATATTTGAATACACCGGTTGATGAAATTATTATAAATGATGTTGATCCGGATGAAATCATTGTAGCCACAGGATCAAAAGATAGAATCCCCCCATTAAAAGGCATTGAAAAAGCACATGTTCTAACCGCTTGTGAAGCTTTAAGGGATGTGACTAAAATAGGCAAAAAAGTTGTGGTGATTGGAGGCGGACTCGTTGGATGCGAAATTGCGCTATGGCTGAAAGAAAAAGGTAAAGCCGTCACTATAGTAGAGATGATGGATGAAATATTAAGCTCTGTGTTTATTTCTCACTCCAATAAAATGATTTTGGAAGACAGGATTAAATTTAATAACATATATGTCAAAACCGATACAAGTATATTAGAAATAAATGAAAATTCAGTTGAAACCATTAATGGCTGTTTTAGAAGAGAAACCATTGAGGCCGATACGGTTATTTCAGCCATTGGATATATGGCAGATAAGCAATTATATGATGATATAAAAGATAAGTACCCTAAGGTTCATCTGATAGGTGATGCAAGTAAAGTGAGAAATATTCACAATGCGGTATGGGACGGATATGAAGTAGGAAGAACGTTATAAGTAGCGGATATACCTCTATAGAAGTATACAAATACTTACAAAGTGTCATGGTGTCGTCTGCAACACTTTGTAATAATGGTTTTAATGATATTAAGTATTCAGAATATTATAAAAGCAAAGGAGAGATTAAGTTAAATGATGCCATTCGAAAGAGATGAATATTTGGTAAGAATGAAAAAAGTACAACAAAGTATGAGTAAAAAAGGGATTGACGTACTGCTTATTACCGATCCGGCAAATATGTGTTATTTATCCGGACATAATGCATGGTCTTTTTATGTCCATCAAATGTTGGTTGTCACATTAGACGATGAAATGCCTATTTTTATTGGCCGGTATATGGATGCCTTCAGCGGCGTTGTAAAAACAACATGGTTAGATGAAGGGCATGTAAGAGCATATAGTGATGATTATGTCCAAAGTACCATAAAGCATCCTATGGACTATGTATGTGATGTCATCAAAGAATTAGGGGCACAAAACAAAACCATAGCCGTTGAAAAAGACAATTATTATTTTACTGCTTCGGCATATGAAAGCTTGCTGAAAGGTTTGCCTAATGCCAAGTTTGTAGATGGAAACGTACTTGTAAACTGGATTCGAATCATAAAATCCGATAACGAAATCGCATTGCAAAGAAAAGCTGGAAAAATTGCTGAATTAGCCATGACTGCAGCTATAGATAATCTAAAGCCTGGAGTCAGACAATGTGATGTGGTAGCGGCTATTTATGACGCACAAATAAGAGGAACTGCCGAATTCGGCGGGGACTACGCAAGTATAGTACCATTACTGCCTGCCGGAGAAGCAGCCGGGGCACCTCATTTGACATGGAGCGATGAAAAATATCCTGACAATATTGTTGTAGCAATAGAGCTGGCCGGTTGTTGTCAGCGGTATCATTCACCAATGGCGAGAACGGTATCCATAGGAAAGCCCAGTGACAAAGTATCCGATGTCGCTAAAATCACTGTGGAAGGATTAAATGCAGCATTGGCGACTGTGAAGCCAGGTATCTATCTGGAAGAAGTGGAATTGGCTTGGAGAAATGTTATCTCTCAATACGGTATAGAGAAGGAATCAAGAATAGGATATTCCATGGGCCTTAACTATCCGCCGGATTGGGGTGAGCATACGGCCAGTATAAGATCCGGAGATAAAACGGTGTTACAGCCGAATATGACATTCCACTGTATACCGGGTATGTATTTTGATGATTTTGGTGTATCCATTAGTGAAGCTTTCATGGTAACTGAAACAGGGCACGAAACATTTGCTAATTTCCCTCGAAAACTTTTTGTTAATGAATAAAATGATGAAAATGTAAGCGCATGTGATACACCTCAAACTGCATTAAAAGCAGATTAGAGGTGTATTGCTATAGATAAGGAGGGAAAGTCTTGGACATAAAACAGCAAGTAGAGGAACTGATGAATGAGGCCATTGAATTAAGACGTGATTTTCATATGTACCCGGAGATCGGTTATGAAGAATACAGAACGTCAGAAAAAATAGAAGAGTATTTGAAAAAACTAGGATTGAAAGTGACATCCAATATTACAAAAACAGGTGTAACAGGGCTTCTTAATGAAGAGCATGACGGTCCTACTTTGTTAATGCGTTCGGATATGGATGCATTAGAGGTAGAAGAAGAAAATAACGTAGCGTATATATCCAGAAATAAAGGCAAGATGCATGCCTGCGGACACGACGGCAGCATGGCTGCGTTATTGATAGCAGCTAAAATATTATCCGGATATAAAGATAAGATTAAAGGCAGAATACTATTTGTTTTTCAGCCCAATGAAGAAAACGCCGGCGCATTGAATATGATCAATGAAGGAAAGCTGATGGAAAAATATAATCCTAAGGGCTGTATGGCGATTCATTTTTGGCCTTATTTACAAACGGGTCAACTGGGGCTGACGCCGGGTGCTGTAATGGCAGGAACAGATCATTTCCATATGAAAATCATTGGAAAAGGGGGACATACCGGAAGCCCTCATCTCGCAGTAGACCCTATTTTGTGCGCTTCAATTGTTGTACAAGGCCTTCAATCGCTGCAAACACGAGAGATTAATATACAAAAGCCTACCCTCATTATGATCGGTAAAATGGGAGGCGGGACAGCCTCTAATATAGTGCCTGACTATGTAGAACTTGAGGGAACAACAAGATATCTATATAAGATGACTAAAGAAGAAGATCTAAGAGGTAAAATAGAGCGATTTGTAAAAGGAACCTGTGAAGCACACGGGGCTGACTGTGAAATAGAATGGACGGATAGTCATCCTGCGGTATTCAATGACGATCAAATGGTACAAACCGTTAAAAGTATAGTACCTGAAGTGCTGGGCACTGCTCAGGGTATGGTTGAAGAAAGGTCAACTGCCGGAGAAGACTTCTCTGAATTTACAGATAGAATGCCGGGTGTATTTACTCATGTAGGTTCCGGCAACAAAGAAAAGGACACCTGCTATCCATTGCACAGCCCTAAGTTTAACTTGGATGAAAATGCTATTAAAATAGGCATTGAACTTCACGTAAGATCAGCTCTAAAGTGGTTTGAAAATTGCTTTTGAGTCAATGATTATCACTCAGAAATTTAATACGTCTCATCCCTTTTTAATTATATTTAAAATAGACTATATTTTTGATATAGTCTAGGTTATCAAAAAAGTACTAGAAAAATGAATGCAGGTGTATGAATATTCGTTTTTTTGTGTTCATTTGGTCAGAAAATTTAGGTGGCAGATGGGCTATAAAAGTCGTGAACAAACAGGACGTTTGTTAGCAAACTTAAGCCAAGGACGGCGATTGTTTGCGGTTAGGCTTTTATAGTCCATATGCCA
>JAKSCF010000196.1 GCA_022360735.1 Clostridia bacterium | reverse complement strand
TAATAACATCAATATCTTTTCCTTTATATTTCGCTTCATAAACAGAAGCCAACCTATCGCAAACATCCCCAAGGCTATGAACCTTGGTATCCATATACTCCACAAATATATCAGTGCCAAAGTCAGCGTTTTGGAATTCAGTACTGATGCCCTCCATTATCCCTTCTGTCCACTCAAAATTTGAATGATATGAATGTAAAACTAAAATATGTTTTTTTTCTAAATTGGAAGCAAAACACTGACTACACTGACAAATAATCAGTAAAAGCATAAATAACAGATAATTAAGAAATAATACAGGTTTCATTTACACCCCAAGCAATTTGAACTAAGACATAAGAAAATTCTGGCATTTGGCCATCAGGCAAAACTCGGCAACGCATTTGGTAAGCCCAAACATATTGCACCCAAGAACATAACATATTTGATTATAATATCGACTTTTTTAAAATATTAACTTATTTTATCTTTAGTGTATAGAAATAATGGAAAAATGCACACATATCAAATGATAAAATGCCAAATAATTAATATCCAAAACAGATAAGTTAAAAAACCTGAAAATATAATTACCGGAGGCTTCTATGGACAGATTGGTTTTATTAATAATATTCAAGGCAGTCTTTTGTATGAGTCTTCAGGCAGATAACTATATTCCCTTTACTATACCGGTAGAAATGTCTAGAAATTCTTGTATCTCTTATAACTACAAGCCTTTATCAGAAGAAGACAGATTATTAGCTGATGGTGAAAAATTTGTGACTATTAATGGGAAAAACATTCGTATCTGGGGAGTAAATATGTCCTTCGGCGCGTGTTTTCCAACACATGCTGATGCCGACAGGGTTTCCAGGCGTCTTGCAGAATCAGGGATTAATTCGGTTCGGTTTCATCATATGGATACTGCAAAATGGCCAAGAGGAATCTGGGATAAAAGCGGGCAAGACCTGCACCCTGAAGCACTCGATCGGCTGGACTATTTTATAGATCAACTGGCTAAATGCGGCATATATTCGAATATCAACTTGCATGTAGGTAAACAACACAGCCATGATCTGGATATATATCACAGCGATAATCGTGAATTACGATATGATAAAATGATAAGCATATTTACCCCGGAAATAATCCAGGCTCATAAGGAGTATGCCAGAAAAATACTAACAAGAAACAATAAATACCGAAATGTTCGATATTCAGATGATTATGCGGTTGCTTTTGTGGAAATTACTAATGAAAACAGTTTATTTATGTGGTCAGCAGAATCAACCCTTCCAAATTTGCCTGAATATTACGCACGGACTCTTCAAAAGCAATATAACAAATGGCTCAAAAACAAATACCACAAAGACAGTAAACTACAAAATGCATGGCAACCCCCGGGCGAACCTTTGAGTAGTAATATGCTTATAAATTTTAACTTTTCTGAATATGAAGAAGGCAAAGCAAAAAACTGGGTACTTGAACAACATGGCAAAGCAAAAGCTACACTTAGCCAAAAAGATTGGAAAAAAACAAAATGCCTTATGGTTAAGCCATTAGACATTGATAATATCGAGTGGCATTTGCAATTGAACCAGAGAAATCTACAAGTAAAAGAAAATCAGATTTATACAGTAACTTTTGCAGCAAGATCAGAAAAGCCAAGAGATTTATATATCAGTGTAGGTGAAAACCATCCAGAATGGGAAAATCTTGGGTTGGCAAAAAGGGCCAAACTAGAGCCAAACTGGATAATGTATCAATATAGTTTTACAGCAAAAAAAGATGATACTAACGCCCGGTTGAATTTTTCCTTTGGCAAAAATAAAACCCCATTTTACCTGGCAAATGTTCAGATGCAAAAAGGCGTAAAGTATAAATTGGACAAAAACGAATCTCTTATCAATAACAGTATATCATTATACTACGACCTGGAATCTCCGGAGAGACAGGCCGACCGTATGATGTTCCTGGCCGAGACTGAAAAATCTTATTTTGACAAAATGTATGACTATATTAAACATAATCTAGGAAGCCGGGCAAATGTAGCCGGTACGATAGTATTTGGACCACTTGGGCTTTGGGCACAAAGTAGAATGGACTATATCGACTCTCATGCTTACTGGAAACATCCTCGCTTTCCAGGAGAACCCTGGGATATGAACAACTGGTTAATCAACCAGGAAGCAATGTCAGAGACTCCTGAAAAATCGACACTAATCGAACTTGCTTCAGAGCGACCGGCGGGTAAACCTTATACAGTAAGCGAATATAATCATCCGGCACCACTGGATAGTCAGGCAGAATGCGTACCTATGATTGTCTCCTGGGCAGCACAGCAGGACTGGAACGGAATATGGCTTTATACCTATTCACACAGCAACAATCACTGGGATCGAACCCAAATAAACGGTTTTTTTGATATCGATTCAAACCCTGCAAAGTGGGGGTTTGTAAGAGGAGGTGCATCGATTTTTCGCGAGTCTTCAATTGATACATATAGCAACCCGAGAAAATTTAATTTTATACAAATGGGGACACCTTTGTTAAATGAGATGGCAAAAGCACATCTCAAATACGGCAAAAATATGAAGGAACTATTTATATCAGATTTACTTGAGGAATTACCAAGTAAGAACACATGGGGCAATGGAGTATATGCAATAACAGATTCAAAAGGAGCAGTCTTTTCTGGCAAGCTTAATTCTATGCCGAAAGATATGGCATTAGCCGTTAATATAGTTTCTCCGGAATCTACATCAATTCTTATTACACAAATTTATAATGATACGCAAGTAGAAGAATATTTTATTACCGCATGCGGGAAATGCGAAAACCCCGGAATGATTTTTTCTGCAAACAGAAATACTATCGGGAAAAACTGGGGGCATGGTCCGGCACACATCGAAACTGTCGATGGCACACTTTCTTTCAAAAAATTTACGAAAGACAAATGGAAATGCTATGCCTTGAGACCGGATGGAACCATTAATAATGAAGTTGCAATTAACAATGGTCAAATACAACTGGATTCACAATATAAGACAATTTGGTATCTGCTGAGGAAAGTAAAAATTCCTAAAACTCATCAATAACATTTGATTAAATCACAATAATAAATACTAGCTTACCTCAAAAATATCTCCATAGATATCCTCAAAATTATAGGATCTGATTATATTAACTTTGTTCAGGAATAAATATTTTTCGCAAAATAACACCATTTCCTATACTAATATAAACTCTATCTGATAACGCAGGAACAAACATGTAACATAAAAAAGAAAAATAACCGAATAAATAATCAGGAAAATT
>JAKSCF010000198.1 GCA_022360735.1 Clostridia bacterium | reverse complement strand
CTCAAAATTTACCTTAATTATTAATTATTAACTATTTATTATTAATTTAATTAAACAAGGAGTATATGAGAATGAGAAAGTATATTTTAAGAAGAATTTTACTTGGCTTTATCGTATTATTTGGGGTTATTGCCATAACGTTCATGATCACAAGAGTCATACCCTCTGATCCAGCTGCCAAGTGGGTGGGTCCTAGAGCCACACCTGAGCAAATTCAGGCTGCAAGAATCGAACTGGGATTAGACAAACCTTTGTATGTACAATTTGGCAAATATATATCGGATCTGTTACAAGGAGATTTAGGAAAATCTCTGAGAAGCCACCAACCTGTAGCTACTGAATTGAGAAATTTTATTCCGGCTACGGTTGAACTGGTTCTCTTAGCCACGGTATTAGCGGTTATTATCGGAATACCTTTAGGGATTTATTCAGCCAAGTATAAAAATAAATGGTTAGATCATGTGAGTCGATTATTTTCAGTAGGAGCAGTTTCTCTGCCTACTTTTTGGGTAGCCCTTTTTTTGCAACTTATATTTTTTAGTAAACTTGATCTTCTCCCATTAGGAGGAAGAATAAGCACACAAATATCTATTCTGTATGAAATCCCCAATATCACCGGCCTGTTATTATTAGACAGCTTGATAACAGGTGACTTTGTGATTTTTAAAGACGCATTATCACATATTCTGTTACCGGGCATAACCGTCGCTTTATACCCTATAGGCTTGGTTGCCAGAATGACCAGATCTGCCTTATTAGAAATATTAAGCGAAGATTATATTGTTTCCTCAAGATCCTACGGGTTATCTGAAGGCATCGTATTATGGAAATATGCACTAAAAAATTCTTTGGGTCCAACGGTTACAGTTTTAGCACTATCAATAGGCTATACCTTAATGAATACATTCTTAGTGGAATCTATTTTCAATTGGCCCGGCATCGGACGATATATTTCAGATGCCGTTCTTGGAATGGATTATCCAGCCATAATGGGTGTGACGATTTTTTCAGCATTGGTCTATTTGGCACTGAACTTAATAGCAGATATTATCATTGCACTTGATCCAAGAGTTAGAGTTTAAAGGGGGGATATGATGTTCAGAAATAGTTTTTCATCAAAAGTTTTACAACCTAAAATTAAAGAAGCAAAATTTTCTCTGTTTTTATTAAATAGAAATAAACTGACTAAAATCTCATTGATTATCGTATTGCTGTTAGTGGCAATTGCACTGATATCTCCTTGGATTGTACCATACCCTGAGCATATTGAAGTTGAGGTAAATCCTAAAGATAAATTACTTCCGCCGTCAAGCCAATACTTTTTTGGTACCGATGAACTAGGAAGAGATATTTTCAGTCGAGTCTTATTTGGAACCCAAATATCTTTGCAGACTGCCATCATTGCAGTATTTTTATCTTTAATCATCGGTATTCCACTGGGGGCTATCGCTGGTGCTATAGGCGGAAAAATAGATGAACTGATTATGAGAATAACCGATATTTTTCTAAGCTTTCCACCGCTTCTCTTAGCCATAGCAATTGCCGCAGTTTTAGGACCTTCATTACAGAATGCTATGATCGCAATCGCTGCAACTTGGTGGCCTTGGTATACTCGGATTGTTCGAGGACAAGCCATATCCCTGAAAGAAAGACAGTTTATAAAAGCGGCTGAAGCCATAGGCACATCTCAATTTAAAATGATATTTAAACACATTGTTCCAAACTGTATATCTCCCGTCATTGTCCAAGCTTCCATGGATATGGGTGGTGTTATTTTGACCATATCTTCATTAAGCTTCTTAGGGCTTGGCGCACAGCCACCTATTCCTGAGTGGGGGCTTATGATTAGCACCAGTAGAAACTATTTTTTAAATGCTTGGTGGTATAGTATCTACCCCGGAATAGCTATATTTATTACTGTTCTGGCTTTTAATTTATTAGGCGATGGGTTAAGGGAAATACTTGATCCAAAGACTAGGAAGAATTAAGGAGGACAGACATGAAAGAATATTTCGAGATTAACAACTTAAAAGTCAATTATAAAACCTTTGAAGGGACAAAAAATGTTTTAGATATAGATCGAATAGCTATTAAAAAAGGAAAGACGTATGGGTTGGTAGGAGAAAGTGGAGCCGGCAAAACGGTATTGGCTTTGACCATACTCAGATTACTGGCTATGCCGCCGGGAGAAATTGCCAGTGGTGAAATCCTTTTAGATGGAGACAATTTATTGGAGAAATCAGATTCTCAAATGCGGCAGATTCGTGGCAAAAAAATCGCAATGATCTTTCAAGATCCTATGTCTTCTTTAAATCCAGTCTTTACCGTTGGCTATCAGATGATACAAGTTATCAAAAAAAATCAAAACGTAAAAGGAAAAGAAGCTGAAAAGCTGGCAATAGAAATGATAGAACGGGTAAAGCTTCCCGATGTTAAAAATATTATGGACAAATATCCTCATGAGTTGAGTGGCGGTCAAAGACAAAGAATTATTATTGCTATGGCATTATCGTGCGGGGCTGAGTTTATCATTGCAGATGAGCCCACAAGAAACCTGGATGTTACCATACAGGCAGGGATATTAAAGCTCATAAAGGAACTTCAAGAGCAGTTAAAGGTGACCGTATTATTCATCGCTAATAATTTGGGATTGGTTTCGGCAGTCTGTGATGAAATAGGGATACTGCAGGAAGGAAAAATTGTAGAGAGAGGGCATATTCAAGAAGTATTAGAAAATCCAAAACAGGAATATACCAAAACTTTGCTAAGTGCCGTAACCGCCTCACAAAATGAAAAGAAAAAAGAAAATCAAGACAATAAAAAGGATGTTATTTTAGAGGTTCATCATCTTAAAAAATATTTTCCGGTAAAAAAAGGACTTGGAGGCAATCAAAAATTATTTGTTAAAGCTGTAGATGGTGTTGATTTTAATATTCATAAAGGAGAAATATTTGGTATTGTAGGTGAGTCGGGTTGTGGAAAATCGACTTTAGTCAACACCTTGTTATTTCTTCATGAGCCAACGGAAGGAAAAGTTATTTTTGATAACAAGGATATCTATAACTTGAACAAGAGGGATTTACGAAAAGCAAGAAAAGACATTCAAATTGTATTTCAAGATCCTTTTTGGTCATTAAATCCCAGATGGCTGGTTAAAGATATTATCGGAGAGCCGCTAAAAGTTCATGAAGATCTATCACAGGATAAATATATAGACAGAGTTTGTGAATTGCTGGAAATGGTTGGACTTCCAAAAGAAGGCGCATTCAAATATCCACATGAATTTAGCGGCGGCGAAAGACAAAGAATTGCTATTGCCAGAGCATTATCTGTTGATCCAAAGCTGGTGGTTTTAGATGAGCCGACTTCATCTATTGATGTTCTTTCACAGGCGCAGATACTGGATTTATTATATCATTTAAAAGAAAAAATGGGATTGACATATATCTTAATTTCTCATGATTTAAGTGTTGTCAATTATATGTCTGATAAAATAATTGTGATGTATCTTGGAAAAATTGTTGAATATGGAAAGGCAGAGGAAGTTTTCAAAGAACCTTTACATCCATATACTGTGGCGCTGTTTAATGCCATTCCTGACCTGAAAACTCACAGTGTTAAAGATTTGGCTACATTAAAAGGCAATGTACCCAGTGCCATTAACTTACCTCAAGGCTGCAGATTCCATCCAAGATGTGAAAAAGCCACAGAGATTTGTAAGACCAAGGAGCCTGTGCCAGTGAAAATAGGTAAGCGTATCATAGCATGTCATTTGTATAATAAATAATACAATTAATTAATAATGAACAATTTAGGATGATTTTCTACCAAAATCTTCATTGCTTTAAAATTTAAAGAAAATTTTGCTTAGCAAAATTCACCTTAATTATTAATTATTCATTATAAATTAAATAAAGGGGGAAGGTCAAAAATGAAAAAACTAACACTTCAAGAAGTTAAAGATATCCTCGTAGGATGCACCATCCTAAGCACCGGAGGCGGGGGTTCGTTAGAAAACGGTATCCGTATAGCTGAGTCGGATTATGCCAATGGATTAGAGTATTCTATCATCGACTTTGATGAGATTAAGGATGACAATTTGTTTGCATGCCCTTATTTTTGCGGCTCAATTGGGCCTGAAGAAAGAACCGACAATTATAGCAAATATGAAAAGTTAGATGAACTGGAGACGGTTTTTTCCACACAAGCTTTAGAAAGGTTCTTAGGAAAAAATATTGATGGGATTGTTTCCGTTGAATATGGCGGAGGCAACACGGCTGTGGCGATGTCAACCGCAGCCAGATTAGGAAAGCCTATTGTAGACGGAGATGCTGCAGGAAGAGCTGTCCCCGATTTACAGTATTCTACTTTTTATGTGACCGGACGTCCCATATACCCGTTAGCAGTAGCCGATGCTATTGGTGACGTGGCTGTATTTGAAAAAGTGGTAGATGATTTTAGAGCAGAAGATTTGGTAAGAGCTTTAGCAGTAGTCAGTGCGGATAAAGTAGGTATGACCGATCACCCCTGCTACGGAAAAGAGCTAAAACATTCTATCATTCCCCATGCACTGTCATATGCAGGGCAAGTAGGTAAAGCTCAAAGAGAAGCCGTTGAAAAAGGAGTAGATCCCATAGCAGCAATTGTTCAAGCAGGTGAAGGATATTGCTTATTTGAAGGCAAAGTTAAAATAGATTCCCAATGGGAAAACAAATCAGGATTTACCATTGGGACTATTGAAATAGAAGGACAAGACGACTACTTAGGTAAAAGCTCTGAAATATGGTATAAAAATGAAAATATTATGTTCTATATAGACCAACAACCTATGGTGACAGCACCGGATTTAATCTGTGTTGTAGGCAATAAAACGGGATATCCCATTACAAATCCATTCTGTAAAAAAGATATGAAGGTTACCGTACTTGGATTTAAAGCACCACAATTCTGGAGAGAAGGAAAAGGCCTTGAAATTTTGAATCCTAAAGAATTTGGATTTGATGTAGAATTTGTGCCAATAGAAAATAATTTTTAGGGGACAGGTTACAGGAGACAGAGATGTCGTGTCGGGTCTCCGTGCCCGACTATGATAAAAACAGTGGAGGAGATATTATGGCAAAACTATATGAATATGAGTTAGGAAAAGCGGCTGACATACTGGTCAACCAAATTTTCAAATTAAAAAAAGGTGAAACTTTCATTATTACAGCAGATACAGAGTCAGATGAAAGAGTCGTCAATGCTACGGCAAGCAGTGCTTTTGCAGCAGGAGCAAAACCTATGGTGATATGGCTGCCTTCGCCATTAGGAGTAGGAAAAGCAGCTGATCCTATGCTTCCGGTAGAAGCTTTAACCGCAGCATTGAACCAAGCTGATGCATGGGTGGAATTTAATAATCAATGGCTGTTATACTCCACCCCATTTGAAAGAGCTATGGAAGAAAACAAAAAATTAAGATATATATGCCTAGTGGGTATGGATGTGGATATGATGGTTCGAAATATTGGAAGAGTTGATAAAGAGAAATTATCCCTATTCTTAAAAAGAGTGTCAGAGCGAACCGGTGAAGCCCAAAAAATGAGAGTTACTACACCTGCAGGAACAGATGTATCTTTTGAATTAGAGCCTAAGAACACATTATCATGCGATGATGGAAGTGCTCATGAACCGGGTATCTTTATGCTGGCAGGACAAATTAATGTGATTCCAAGATGGGATACCATAGAAGGAACCATAGTATTTGACGGCTCTTTATCGCCGCCATGCGATTTACTGGAGCAGCCGGTTTCTTTAGAGGTTGAAAAGGGTAAGGTCGTCAATATTACCGGGGGAAGACAAGCAGAGCAATTTAAGAGCTGGTTAGAAAGTCATAACGACCCAAATATGTTTAGAATGGCGCATATCGCTTACGGATTTAATCCAGGGGCTAAATTAACAGGGAATATACTGGAAGATGAACGTGTATGGGGTTGTACGGAATGGGGTCTTGGATACGTAAGCGCATTAGAAGCACCTCCGGAAGGGATTAACGCAGTGTCTCATACAGATGGTATATGTTTAAAATCTTCTGTATGGTTAGATGATACACAAATAATGGACAAAGGCATTATAATAGACTCAGAATTAAAAGAATTAGCTAAAGATTTTTAGCAGTTAGAAATAATTGTGTGATTCATTCATTAAAATAGAAAATAGGGGGAAATATAAGTAATGAAAATTTTAAGCAGACAAGATTTATACGACATTTTATATGGATGTACCATTTTAGGAACCGGAGGCGGAGGCGGCCTTGAAGAAGGTTTGGAATTAATTGATAAAGCATTGGACCAAGGAAAAGAATTTAAACTGATCGGTTTTGATGAAGTGGATGATGAAGCTCTAATAGGAACACCTTATATGTGTGGTGCTATTTCGCCGGAAACAGAAGAAGAAAGAAGGAAATATGCTGATCTTCCAAGAATAGAAGATCATTCAGCTCTTAAAGCCATAGAAGCTATGGAAGATTACTTTAAAGAGGCATTTTATGGTGTGGTTTCAACCGAGCTGGGAGGAGGTAATACGGCAGTTGCTTTCTATGCCGGTGCAATGCTGGATAAGTATATCATCGATGCCGACCCGGCAGGACGTTCCGTTCCTGAGCTGCAGCATTCTACATACTTTATTAACGATTTACCTATTTATCCCCTTTCGGTTGCCAATGATTTTGGTGACGTAGCCGTATTTAAAGAAGTGGTTAATGATTTCAGAGCAGAGACTTTGGTACGTGCTTTAGCTGTGGTCAGTAAAAACAGCGTTAGTGTTGTGGACCATCCTGCCAGAGCAAAGGACTTAAAAAACGCCATGATTAATGGTGCCATAACTTATGCCTACGAGATTGGAAAAGCTTACCGAATGGCAAAAGAAAATGATGAGGATATAGCAAAAAAAGTAACAGAAGCCGGGAAAGGTGTCGTGAGATTTAAAGGAAAAGTCACCGACTTTAACTATAAAACAGAAGATGGTTTTACTTACGGAGAAGTTTATATTGAGGGAACCGGAGCGTATGCGGGCAGCACCTATAAAACATGGTTTAAGAACGAACATATCTTCTCGTGGCTAAATGAAGAAGT
>JAKSCF010000348.1 GCA_022360735.1 Clostridia bacterium | reverse complement strand
AACGAATATTTATACACCTGTATTCAATTTCAACAATCTCAGGTTTTGCTATACCTTATATAATTCATCACTTTCAGGTGGTTCAATTTCTAATATCTCTCCGTCTTTAATGAGTTGTATAGCCTTTTCTTGAATAACTCCAATTTCAGTGGCTAATATCCCCTCACCCTTTAATGCTTTTAGCAATTTATCTTTCTTTTTCTCAGACACCGTTATAATCATACAACCACTGGATATAAGTTTTAGGTAATCTAAATCATAAAAATTACATATTTTTAAGGTTTCTTTTGCTACCGGTATCTTATCAAAATAAACAGTCGCACCTACTTTAGAGCTTTCGCAGATTTCCCATATTGCACCCAATATGCCGCCTTCTGTCACATCATGCATAGATGATACACCAATGTCTCCGGCTATAACACCTTCTCTTATAACACTCACATCTTCCAGCATTGCTTTAGCATTATGAATTTCTTCCGGTGTCAGCACTTCGAAAAGCGCTTTCTCGTTATCGTATGCGATAATGCCTGTTCCTTCCAGCCCGGCAAGTTTGGTTAATATGACAGCATCACCGAATTTTACATCATCTCTATTCTCATATCTTTCTTTTGAGACTTTGCCTATAGCAGTGGATACAATAATGGTTTTATTGACGGCATTGGTAATTTCAGTATGCCCTCCAATTATTTCAACTTTTAGTTTCTCTGCTTCTTCTCCGGCTTGCTTCATAATATCATCGATTTCAGATTCTGTGGTCCCTTCCGGTACCATTATCGCAAGCATAATGCCTAAAGGCTCCAGGCCTTCCGATGCAATGTCATTGCACGAAATATGAACTGCCAACCTTCCAACTTCATTAGTAGCACCTGTAATAGGGTCTGTGGATAACACGCAAACATTTTCGCCATAATCCACAATTGCACAATCTTTTCCAATACCCGGCCGCACCAGTACATCTTTACTTTTATATTCTATATGTTCAAAAACAATTTTTTTTAAGAGTTCACTGTCTAATTTTCCTGTCTTCATTTGTATTTTCCCCTTTTATCCCAGTTTATCTTTTTGGATAATCTGGAATTGTTTTATCTTAAATTTAAAAAGAGCAAGTTGTATTCTTATATAACATACTACTTACTCTATTGATTGTAATTTTACTTAAGTTAAATGTCAATTTAATGACAAAACTTTTCTTTCCATTCTTCAGGCTTAAATACATGATGACCCGATATGATATATTCTACATCAATATTAATAGGTAAAATTGGATGTAGAACCAGCACCTCAGCATTATAATCTTTTCTTAAATCGTATCGATAATTAAGATTATCTACAAAACTTAACGATGTTTCCCAATATTCTTTTAACAAGTCTTTGGCTTTGGTGTTCATGTAGCTTTCCGCATCATTATATTCCATAATGTTTTTTAACACAAAAGGAGCATAAATATTGTTGGCAAGATCTTCATTAGCAACCCAACATTTTTCTGGGTCAATTTTCAATCCTAACACCACACTATCTGGATGAAAATGGTTTTTTTGCGGATAATTGATACTGGCAAAAATGGCTTTATCTCTTTTAACCCATTGTGGTACTTTATCTAATTTCTCATGCTGGATGGCTGAATGAAATCCTTTATACTTTGTATTAAAAGTAATTTTATCATCATAGCTTATCCCTTTTGTTATTGCAGTTTTTAAATCATGTAAACTGATAATATGATAAACTTTATTTGTATTAAAATAATCATCAAAAAGATACAATTTCAATCCTCCTAAAATAAATTCTTCTATTTATATTGTTCCTATGTATAACTATAATAAACAATACATAATATATAAAAGTATAATAAATTTTAACATTTATACATAATTTACATACTATAATATTTGTTATACAGACAATACTAATCATTAGGAGGAGATAAATAAATGGAAAATGTTTGTTCTATGGATTGTATCTTTCAATGTGACGGTAAATGCTGTATGAATAAAGTAATGAATTCTTCTTCTCTACACACTTTTTGCATCTACTACAGACCCAAAGAAAGAAACCTCCCTAGTTACGTTGCCGAGACCTTTTATTAAAGTCTCGGCCTTTTTGAAGCCCTAGCAGTAATCTTGAAGCCCTAACACGGAATCTTGAAGCCCTAACACAGAATCTCTGATTCTGATGTAGGTCTCATGCAAGGAGACAGAAATTTTAATTTCGTCTTCGACACTGCCTAATTCCGATGTAGGTCTCATGCAAAGAGAAAGAAATTTTTAATTTCGTCTTCTCTACTGCCCGATTACGTCGCAGGTCTCATACAGAAACTCTCCAATCTTTGATTGGCTAAGAGTTTTTCAGTTGAAGCCCTAGCAGTAACCTTGAAGCCCTAACACGGAATTTCTAATTTCGTCTTT
>JAKSCF010000199.1 GCA_022360735.1 Clostridia bacterium | reverse complement strand
TAAAATAATGAACAAAGTAGTAGGAGGGACCATCAATCCATTAATTGGATCTGCAGGGGTATCTGCAGTTCCTATGGCAGCACGTGTATCTCAAGTTGTGGGCCAAAAAGAGAATCCTTCTAATTTCCTGCTCATGCATGCAATGGGTCCAAATGTTGCAGGTGTAATCGGATCTGCTGTAGCAGCAGGCGTATTATTGTCATTATTTAGCTAAAAGCAAATATTGGTATATATATTCCAGGGACGGTAGAAAATATCTACTGTCCCTTTTTAACAAGTTAATATATGAATGAACGAAACAAGAGTATATATTGAATATTGTTAGCGAGGATATATTAAAAACTTAAAGAGCGTATAGTTTATAGCAAGAATAGCAAACTCAAAGGCAAGGATAGAGAAGACAATAAAATTTCTTTAAGCTATAATGAAAGTGTATTAAATAATAACTGGATAAATGATTACATAATGGCAATAATCGTTATCAGATTAGCTAAGCGAAAGGTGAATGGGATGCATAATAAAGCTATTAACTGTGCTATAGATTATATTCGGGCTCATTTAGAAGAAAATTTAACCGTTGAGGATATTGCTGAGCAATGTCATTTTTCAAAATTTTACTTTAATCGTTTGTTTAAATCCGTCGTGGGTGAAAGTGTTTATGCTTTTATTAAACGGCAGCGTATTGAGAAAAGCGCTTTACGTATGAGTTTGGAGCCTGAAAAAAGCATTACAGAAATTGGTGTCCATTATGGTTATAGCGCATCGAATTATAGTGTTGCATTTAAAAAACATTATGGTCTGTCGCCGGCTACTTTCAAAAAAAACAGAAAAGAAACTAGAGTCATTCGTCACCGTAAGTATTATCCGGTAGATTTAACAAAAAAAAGCTATGATGACTATAACCGACACATTAGGCCCGTCCAGTTACCAGATTTTGAAGTAATCTATCAACGTTTTATTGGAGAATACTATAATCATCCAGGTTATTGGAAAGAGTTTTGTACAGCACATGCCCATTATATAGATGAAGAAAGCAAATATTTTGATATATCTTATGATGATCCGATTATAACGGATGAGAATCGGTGTATTGCAGACATTTGTATAACAACCACTCAGCCTATTGGCCCAGATTGTACGACGAAAGTGATTGAAGGCGGATTGTATATGGTTTATAACTTTCAGGGTCCTCTAACCAAGATATTTGAAACCTTCCAAGGTCTAATGAGTATCTGGATGATGGGGACTTCTCTGACTTTGGACATAGAGACACGCAAAATCGTTAGTCATTATAAGGAGATAAATCATCAAAATAATCATGTCAATATGGACATTTATATCCCTGTTGGATAAAGCACAAATTCAGAAGTATTTAATAAAAAGCTGCTGTATACTCTATAGGTGTTAAAAAACTATTGGAGTTAGAAAGGAGCTTTTTATGAATTTAGAAGCAATTCGGCAATCACCGCTGAAACATATTTTTATGTACTCTATTCCTGCTATTATTGCAATGCTGCTTTCTTCTTTTGTTACCATTGTTGATGGTCTTTTCATTTCAAAGATCATTGGTAAAGACGCTCTTGCTGCTATGCACCTAGGGTTACCTATGCTCTATATTTTTCTTGCCGTAGGTATTATGATTGGTGTAGGCGGTGTATCCCTGGCAGGACGTCGTTTAGGTGCAAAAAAGACGAATGAAAGTATTGACGTTTTTAACCAGACCCTTCTTACAGGGAGTATTGCTTTGATGATCCTGTCAATTATATTTTCTATAGGATTAAAGCCATTGCTTAGTCAAATAGGTTTAGATTTCATTACTCAACATACCATGCTGCAGTATTATAGAGTGATGTTATGGGTGTACCCTTTTATGAACATCAACATTATCTTTGGTATGTTTATCCGCTGTGAAGGAAAGCCTCATTTATTTATGATCAATACCATTGTAACAACAGTGGTTAATATTGCTTTAGACTACACTTTCATTGTAAAAATGAATCTTGGAATGAGAGGGGCTGCATGGGCATCAGGCGTTGCTGTTATCATTGGAACACTCTTGATGATAGGGTATTTTACAAGTTCAAAGACATTGTTTGGTTTTAAGACTTTTAAATATATTAAAGAAGATTTGAAAAAAACATTGACCAACGGAAGTTCAGAACTCATTGGACAGCTTTCTTTGTCCATTACCACACTTTTTTTTAACATCGTTATTATGAACCGAATGGGATTATTGGGTGTAGCGGCAATGACACTGATTGGCTATACATATTATGTATTTAACATGATCGTTACCGGATTCGGGCAAGGCGTTGGTCCAATATTTAGTTTTAGCTATGGTGCTAAAGCCTTTACTATTGGCATATGTTTGCGGCAGCATACTCAAAGGATTGTATTTGTTTTGGGAATAGTGTTCTTTGTTGTTTTCTTCATTGGAGGATCAGCTTATGTACAATTATTTACAAGGGATGTTGAGCTTATGAACCTTGTTATAGGGGGGCTTAGACTTTTTAGCTTATCCTTTTTAGTGACCGGCTTCAATCTTATAGCTTCCTTTTACTTTACTTCCGTTGGTTACGCAAAAGAGTCGGCTATTATTTCTACTTTACGTGGTTTAGTGCTGTTAACGCTGAACATCTTTTTACTACCTCTTATCTTTGGAAATCCCGGGATATGGTTAGTTGCTCCTGTTACGGAAATGGCGACATTTATTGTAGCCATATACTTTTTAAAGCAAATAAACAGTAAGATGTTCATAGAAGACACCCGCTTATAGGGTGGACTCACTATATTGTGTTAACAAGTGTTTAGCAATTTGAAAAAGGATTATACCGATGAAGTAATGCAAAATAGCTTTGTCGGTTTTCACTTCACTTATCAATTGATTGCGTGAATCATGATGAAGGATAAGCTATATGATTATTGACAATCAATAATGTTTGGTCAATAATTGTGTTTAATGGCAAATGAACAATATTTAGTTTACCGATAATAAAAAAGGGAAGAAGGCTAAAACGTAATGGAAAAAAACATGATTTCAAATCCTTGGGACGATGATTACAAAGACAATGAGAAATTGCCTATTTATGAGCCGCTTTGGGATATGCTCCAACTATTTTTAAAAAGCGTTTCGGTTAAAACAGTTTTAGATTTTGGCTGTGGAGATGGCATTTATTCATTTCTTATGGGTAAAAGCGGGGTTAATGTTCTAGGTATAGATATTTCTACAAAGGCTATTGAAAAGGCAAAATTACATAAAGAGAGATATGGAGATGAACGGTGTAGCTTTATTTGTTATAATTCAATCCCAGACAATTTGCCCAGTGATTCGTTTGATGCAGTAGTAATGTTAAATTCATATCATTGCTTAATCAATAAAGAAAGATCTAGGATAGTCGCTCAGATAAATAGAGTTTTAAAGAAGAATGGATACCTTTTTACAAGTGTTTTGGCTTTAGAAGATGAATCATATCCGCGCGATGACTGGAAAGAAATAGAAAAAAATACTTTCGATGATGGGAAAGGCAGGATATTTCATTTTTTTTCATCGGATGAATTATCAGCAGAATTCAAGGGATTAGAGATACTGGATAACACAATGCTTCAAAATGTTCATCCTGAAATAGGAAGAAAAAGTGCTTTATATGTCATTACCGCCAAAAAAACGGGGACATCTTTTTAAGAGTCCCCGTTAAACTTATAGCCTTATTTAGCATGTAATAGATATGTTTCAATCAACCTCCGCCT
>JAKSCF010000200.1 GCA_022360735.1 Clostridia bacterium | reverse complement strand
GCCTCATAGCTTACATATTCGGGTTAATGATGAGGAACTTAAAGCTCTTGACGATTACTGTAAAAAGAATAATAAAACAAGAGCACAAGGGGTACGTGATGGCATTAAAGCCCTACAAGACAAATAAAAGAAGCGGTGCTGCCAGTCAAGCAAATACACCACTTCTCTTGTTCCACTATCAAAAATAGCGGTAAATCTATTATACCCTGTTTATGGTAGTAATTCAATAATAGGAGGTAGTAATGGAAGATTTCGAATGGTGTTATGATAACTTCATAACAGAGTTAGAAACCAAAGCCTTTAGAGATTTTATAAAAACAGATAGAGAACACAAAGAGCTAGAACACTATCTAAACAAACACAACGAAACACTTCAAATAATACTCAACAAACTGAGTGCAGAAGATAAAAAATTTACCAAAGAATACATAGAAAAACAAACCTATCAAGCTTCATGTTGTAGTAATAGTATGTATGCAGCCGGATATAAGGATTGTGTTAGATTGTTGAAGAAGCTTGAAGTGCTATAATTGAATTAATTATTGAACAGCAAAAGAAAGGCATCGGGCTGGAACATATAAAATATAAAAGTAGAAAACTGAGGGGTTAGGTATGAATAATTCACGTATATTTTCTAAATGAATTATTCATACCTTTTAATTCTATGGTTATAGATAAAGTATTCTATGAGGTAAAGTCATTAAAAATTGCTGAATATTCATTATCAAAGAGACAAAGATCTCTATTAGAAGACCACATGGAGAGTAAACGCATATTAACACTCTCAGCAAAATCCAGTAATGTTTGTGCATTATCCAAGGTGAAAGTTTCACCGGCAATGTCGTTATCACCTATTAAAGGCGTTGCGCCTATCATTTGCCATATTTCCTCACTACTTTTTTCCGGGTATAAATCAGAAAGCTGTTCTTGAAGGGCGGTAAGGGCATCTATAGATGCTTGCGCCATATCATCTTCTACTGGCACATAATCCATGGTCATAGCATTAACGCCTGTTAAATTTACACCTGCATCAATCATGATCTTTACAACCTCCAGCCCGCTTAAAGTTAGACCCGTAGTTGCAACAGGAAGTGTCAACCATATTTCTATTGGGTTGGATAGCAGTTCATCTTGTAAGATTTTTAATGCTAAAGCATTTCGAATATTACCAGTTATATCATCTATCCAAGCACCTTCAATATCGAAATCAATTCGTCTAAAGTCATATAAATCAATGATTTCTTTATAACAATCGGCTAAAGATTCTGCATCAGTCGCACACGTCCAAATAGGCGTATTTGCCTGACCGCCAAATGAAGCGGAGACATCTCCACCTATATCCCTTAACTGCTTAATTTCATCTAATTGAGGTACGCTGCAAATATCGAAATAGGTTCCCCATGTGGGTGTGCATTCTGTTGCACTGGCGGCAACAACAAATCCTAATATATAATATAGTACGCCTGTTTCTTCGGCATTTGCAGCAAGATTATAGTAGGGCCAATCGGTTGTGTCTACATAGGGAGCGAATATTTTGTCTGGCCACGGGAATACCCCTTGACCAACGTCTGTATCCAGCGTACACGATAATTGCGGCATAAAACCTGAAGGATAGGGGGTTGTAATTAATTCTTTGTTATCTTGTATTAACAACTCACGTATTTGCTCAGCAACAAGCCTTGGATTCTCTATGATAAAGGTGTTAGATGTTACAAAGATACCGCTGTTGTTTCTTGTATTTAACCGCCTTAATTCAACATGATAAATATTTCTTTCCACAACTTGCACATAATAGCATCTTTTGTTACATCTATTTATTAATATCAAGTATTGGGCATTTTTAAACTTTAGAATTTTTTGCTTTATCCAAATATACTTTTTCAGTAATTTCCTTACATTATCTGGTAGCAGAAAATTTGTAAAATTTGAACAACATGATGACATATTGTCAACTCCTTTATAATATAGGGGACATGGAAATCCCCCATAATATTGTATTCATATTTGATTCAAGGGTGAGAGCTTCAATAAATAGAAAAGGCACAAAGTATGTTGGATGGAAAAACTATAAATTTTAACTGAGTTGACTTTTCAAGAAAAATAAGGGCCTTGGCTAATTGACAAAATTAAAGGATTAATTGAAAATAGAATAATAAGAAGTAATTAGTATCTGGATTATGGTTTTAAGAGGAGGAGATATTATTAGATTTCTCAAAAATAATAAAATAGTAATTATATTTATTATAGTAACCATTATTATATTGTTAAGTATTGATTTTCAAGATATTCACTTGAAATTGAAAATAAGTGATATTGAAAAGGATTTAAAAACTACATATTTAAACTATGTAAATGAAAGAAGAGAAAAAATTGGAAAAGACCTTTTAACAGTGGGTGAGTTAACTGTTAAAGCCATTTACACCGGAGAAAAATTATATCTTGTTAAAACGTATTCAGACAATAAAACGGAAATGCTTTTTTTAGTTCATGCTGCATATAGCAATGATAAATGGTATAAAGAAGGATTAGATGCTTTGAATCTGAGTTATCATATCGTACCCATGTTTGACGAACAATATAACGCCGTATCGTGGGAGCTGTTAGAGTAAATAAAATTAATCAGATAATATTGTGGCGGACAATTATACTGCTATTTCCAAATCCTTTTCTATTAAATTTAAAAATTCAGCCATCATAGTATATTTAATTTTATCGTATTTTCTAAAAATAACTTTAGCTAGATCTATATCGTGATACACTTTCCAATAACCATAAAAAATACATTCTTTATTGGGACAGTTTATGTAGGTCTTTATTTCATTTAAAGGGTAGCCTAAGAAAATTCCAATTTCATGTGGACATAAATTGGATAAATTAAACCTTGTTTTCAATACATTAAGATAATCTTTTAAGGTCACACATTTTGTGTATCCAAAACGCTTTAAGAATGCCTTATTGTTATTTTCAAATAAAGAATCCTTTAAAGAATCTTCATTATATATTATGATGGTAGCACTTGATTCCCTTTCTTTTAAAACAAATGTTTTTATGTCAAGGTCTACTTCAATTTTCTCTTTATATTCTTGAAATGTACGATACTCATTTTTGCCTGTCTTAGCTAAGCTAATAACAGTTGCAGGCTTAATACCATCAATAGTTTGAGAAGAGTAAAATATAAGATAACCTTTTAAATAATCGTAAGAATCTAATTTTTTTATTGTATTAAAATAATCTTTCATAAAACGATTTTTCATAGACAACCCCTTTTTATATTTGAAATACTAATATTATTACTAATACCAAAAAACAAAAAATCTATTAGTTCCAGTAAATATGTTTTTGAGTTTTCGATTTCTTTTTTATGCATGATCATTTCCAAAAAGAAATTTACAATGAAAGAAACTAAATTATGTATAAAAAAATCTGATAAATGAACATTTTGGTCTTTATAATTTTCTGATATATAATCTTTAAAACAAAAAGATATTTCAGTTATTTCTTCTATAATTGTTTCTTTTATGTTTTCATAATTAGAACCCTTAGACTTAAGAAACAAAATGTAGGCCTCATCATAATATCTATTTAATTCATTTAAAAAAATAGTTAAATGATCATGCAATAAATCTTTTAAATCTTCAGAATTCATATTTTTCAATGAACCCAAATCATAATTTCGGAGTAGAGCAATATTTTTTTGTATAAGGTCATAAGCAGGAAAAACAATGGCATAAAATAAATCATTCTTACTGTTAAAATAGGTATAGATATTACCGGTAGAAATATATGATTTTTCAGATATTTCTCTTACTTTTGATCCATAAAAGCCTTTTTCAAGAAACTCTTTTTTTGCTATATACAGTATTTCATTTTTTATATCATCTTTTTGTGTTTGCATTTTCATCCATCCTAACTATAATTGAACAAAGTTTGTTTATTGCCATATTTTGTAGAATTTTATTTTTATTATGATAGACTATAGCTAAATAAAAATGTCAAGTAAGGAGATTATAATTATGTCAAGAATTATTACAAGTGATTGTATTGCGTGTGGTGCTTGCCAGCCAGAATGTCCGGTAGATGCTATTAAAGAAGGAGATATTTACTCCATTTCTGCTGATGTATGTAACGATTGTGGAGCATGTGAGCCTGTCTGTCCAACTGAAGCAATAAAAGCAAAATAATTCAAGCTTCAATTTTAACTGTTGTTTAACAGCAGTTAAAATTACGATACTTCTTGATAATGATTATCATTATAATATATTTATACTTATTAATCAATATTTTATTGTATTAAAAAAGAAGATTTTGTTTAAATATGTTTCTACATTTAAAACCTTTGAGATATAATAAATAGAGAAACCATTTAAATATGTAAAAAACCAGAAGCTAGGAATCTATAAAACCCTAGTTTTTTTAATGGTGTGCTTGCTTGTAAATGTGTCGGATAATAAAAATTAGAAAAAAATTATATAATAAGTAAAAAGAAATAATACGAAGGAGACACTATGTATAAAAATGTATTAATAATTTGTGCTTCATTTCATCACAACAATACATTTAATGTCGCTAAGGTTTTAGGGGATGAACTGAATGCAAAAATTATGCAGCCCGGTGAATTCAATGTTGAAACTATTTCAGAATATGATTTGATAGGTTTTGGGTCGGGCATATATAACGGTGTGCATCATAAAAGTATATTTAACCTAATTGAGGAACTGAAAGTTCAGAATCATAAGCACGCATTTGTATTTTCAACATCTACAATTCCCCTTAAGACAATGCATAAAAGTCTTAAGGAAAGCTTAACAAAAAAGGGCTTTGATATAATAGGAGAATTTTATTGCAAAGGCTTTATGGATTACAGTTTTACAAAATACTTGGGAGGCTTAAATAGAGGAAGACCAAATACAAATGATTTAGAAAAAGCGCGGGTTTTTGCCAGAAAAATCAACAATACCAATACAGAATAGTGATGATATGGATTATATTGGTTTAATAGAAGACACCATTAAATACAGCGAAGAGAATCTGGAAGAAGCGTTAACCTTAGATGCGCTTTCGAAGAGGTTCTATGTTTCCAAGTATTTTTTCCATAGAATCTTCTCAGCTGTGATGGGTTGTTCTTTAAAAAGGTATATCAATCAACGACGCCTTAATAAGGCACTGAAGTATGTAATAGAAACTTCTGATACAATAGCAGATATCGCATATAGATTGCAATTTTCCTCCCAAGTTTCGTTTACTCGAGCATTTAAAAATTTCTACGGAATGCCGCCCAGTCAAGTGAGAAAAGAATCAATAGAACTTATTCCAGAGCCTATCCCTAATGTCCTTAAAAGGCCTATGAAGAATTTTAACAGTGATGTTGTAGCAGAGTTTACTATAGTAGAGGAAGAAGCACTAACTTTAATAGGTTTTTATATGGATGTTGACCTTTCTGACCTAAATATTCAACAAAAGGTAAACTGCAAAGCGGAAGCTTTTCTTGAATCAATAAGACCAAAAGATAAGTATAATGCCTATGCAGTTTATTTAGGAGCATCTGATGAGAATAAAAGTGACTGCATACGGACTTTCTTTGGAATTGATTTGAAGCCGCAAAAACAAGTAACAGATTGGCCAATATACAAGATTCCCAATATGCTCTATGCAAAATTCCGATACACGGGAGATCTATTACATATTGGTGACCTTGTTGTTCGAGATTTAGCTAGATGGCTGACAATAGCTAAAATCAAGAGGCAGGAAACGGAAATAAAGTTTATGCAAACTTATGACAAGGTGTATAAAGAAGATGCTTCATCAAACATTTATCTGCCAATATCTGAAATACCGCAAGGGATGTAAAAAGGATTATGATATACCTCCTATACTTATAGTAAAGAATAGGAGGTTTTTAATGTGAAAATTGTTGCATATAATGGAAGTCCAAAGGGAAAGAATAGTGCTACGCATTTAATGATTAATGAGGTTTTAAGAGGAGCTGGTGAAAAAGGGGCAGATGTTGTGAATTACACACTTT
>JAKSCF010000203.1 GCA_022360735.1 Clostridia bacterium | reverse complement strand
CATTTGATTCACTTTCATATATTTCACAGGAAGAAATTGCTATTAATTTATCATAGTGCCATATACCAAAATAAACAACATTATTATTCATTGTGCTTACAATATAGTTTGGATCATGAATTGGAAAAGGATATGTTTTAAAAACAGTTTTATACAAACTAACTATTTCTTTAACATTACTTGGGGTAGCTATTTTGAAAGTATAATGATCAGTTAATACAGGAGATTGCGACATTTCAGCTTTCTTTAATAAGGCTACCCGTAAGACATCTTGTATTCTAATTTCATCTTTTTCTTTTATTCTTAATTCTGAAAAATATTTACCCATAAAATAACAGCCGTATTTTCCGTTATAGAAATTAGGAACATATGCTTCTTTTTTATAATTACTATTTAAAAAAGCCTCCAAAGTATAACAAGGTATTTTTGCAAAAATTTTTGTATATCCAGATTCGTATGCCATGACGTCTAATTTGTTAATCATATATGGCATGTCATTAACATCCAGTTTCATAAGATAAATTCTATCATTCTCTTTTCCATGCTGTATTATCGATTTTCCAATCTTAATAACTTTATCACTCAATTCTCTATCCTTTAACAATTTCTTTTTTCTATCCTTTCCAGATTTCTTGGTGTAAGTGTAATTTGCTCATTATAATCCGATAATAGTTTTGCGATTCCCGTTGCCTTTGTTTCATCACTTTCATCTAACTTTAAGTGTAAATTACATTTATCACATTCCAAATCGCAAAATGTATGCTCATATTTATCCGGTTCTTTGTATGTTGTTATAACACCTTCATAATTTCTTAATACTGCTTTATTTGTTGACCATGATATCAGATAATTTGGCATTACAGGAATTTTCCCTCCTCCACCTGGAGCGTCTATTACATATGTGGGTATTGCAAAACCACTTGTGTGTCCTCTTAAACTCTCCATTATTTCTATTCCTTTTCCAATGGTTGTTCTAAAATGTTCCAATCCTTCTGATAAATCACATTGATATAAATAATATGGTCTGACTCTATTTTTAACTAACAAGTGTACCAATCTTTTCATTATTCTGGGACAGTCATTTACATCAGCCAGTAATACAGTTTGATTACCTAGAGGTATTCCTGCCAAGGCCAGTTTTCTTAATGCTTCCTTTGACGAATCTGTTATTTCCCTTGGATGATTGAAATGTGTATTAACCCAAATAGTATCATATTTTTTTAATATATTTACTAAAGAATCCGTTATTCTATAGGGTAATACAACTGGTGTCCTTGTACCAATTCTAATAACTTCAACATGAGATATTTTTTTTAGTTCACCTAAAATCCAGTCAATATATTCATCTGACATCATGAAGGGATCTCCACCTGATAGAAGAACGTCACGTATTACAGGTGTATTCTTAATATATTCCAGCCCCTTATTTATGTTTTCTTTTGAAGGAACACAGTCTACATCTCCAACTTTTCTTTTTCTTGTACAGTGTCTGCAGTACATTGCACAAAAATTACTAACATGGAAAAGCACTCTGTCAGGATATCTGTGAGTTATACCATGAACTGGGCTATCTTTATCTTCTGAAAGTGGGTCAGCCATCTCATGTTCAGTGATTGATAATTCTCTAATGTCAGGAAATGCCTGTTTAAAGATAGGATCATTTTCATAGTCATCTGTATCAACCAATGACAAGTAATATGGAGTAATAGAGATAGGAAATTTTTCTATTGTTCTTTCAATCTGCTCTCTTTTTGTTTTGTCAAAATTTATATTTAGTATTTTTTCAACCGACTCAATATCTTTTATAGCATGTTTAATCTGCCATTTCCAATCCTTCCATTGCTTCAATAAATCTTCAGAACATTTTTCATTATCCATTCTTTTCTTTGTTATATTTACTATTCGTTCTACCATTTTATAGTTTCACCCTTTTATATCTATTCTAATATCGTATTTTTTTCATGCCAAATACTCTCTCTTTTCTTTAATTTATCTTTTTCTAAGTTTTGGTTTTTAAAAGCACCTGCATATAACATTTTGTTCAACAACAAATTTTGTGGTCAAGTACTTTTTAATATCTAATGATTACAATCTCCTATTAAAGATAACCAACTTTAAACCTTAAAATATTATTTACACAAACAACGATGATTCTGGATTTTTTGTGTAAATATAAATTCAATTTTAAAGTTGGGCATCTATATAAAAGCCAGTGTTTAAAAGCCTTTCAAAAAATAGCATGGTACAAATGACAAGTAAAATAATACTCTTATCCTTAAAAATTTTCATATATCTTGTAATCTATAATTAGCTCACATCCTTTTCTTTTATCAACTATAGAATTTTACCTAAAAACAACTTTGTTCTTTCATTCCGGGGATTGTTAAAAATTTCGTCAGGCTTTGCCTCTTCAACGATTACACCTTCATCCATAAATATGACACGGTCTGCTACTTCGCGTGCAAATCCCATTTCGTGAGTTACAACAAGCATTGTCATCCCTTCATTTGCCAGTTCCTTCATAACGCTTAAAACCTCTCCAACAAGCTCCGGGTCAAGTGCTGAAGTAGGCTCGTCAAAAAGCATTACATCCGGCTGCATAGCAAGAGCTCTTGCTATTGCCACCCTCTGTTTCTGGCCACCTGAAAGCATTGCAGGATATGTATCTTTTTTGTCAGCAAGACCGACTTTTTCAAGCAGATCCACACCAAACTTAACAGCTTCTCCCCTTCTCATGCCCTTAACTTGTATTGGACCTTCTATTACGTTACCAAGCACCGTCATATGCGGGAATAGATTAAAGTGCTGAAACACCATTCCAACATTCTGACGCATCTTATTTATCATCTTGGGCTTTCTTTCTACAAGTTCTTCATCAATATATATTTTACCCATCTGGCTCTTTTCAAGGAAATTTACACACCTTAAAAGTGTACTTTTTCCCGAGCCGCTTGGTCCTATAATAACTACAACTTCACCTT
>JAKSCF010000204.1 GCA_022360735.1 Clostridia bacterium | reverse complement strand
GCACTTATTATATGGATTACTACAGGACTTCTCATTCGAAATCATGAGAAAATTGCAAACGGTGTTTTAGGTGTTGCCAGCATCATTATGTCCATACCAAGTATATCTATTTATGGAATTCTAGTAGCTGTGCCCGGTTTTGGGTTATCACGGCAAAGTGCTGTGGTGGGGCTAATACTATATGCAATGCTGCCTATTGTAAGGAATGTGTATGTAGCTTTAAATGAAGTAGATTCAAGTATTCTGGAAGCTGCAAGAGGGATGGGGATGAGTTCGTATAGAATTCTTTGGAAAGTTCAATTGCCATTAGCTTTTCCAGTCATATTTGCTGGTGTTCGTGTTGCTTTAATTATGATGGTAGGGATTGCTACAATGGCAGTATATATAGGTGAACGCAATATCGGGAGATTAATACAACAAGGTATTACACGAACACATATGGATATGGTTTTAACAGGAGGGCTTTTGGTAGCGTTATTATCCATCATAGTGGATATAGTTATGGCTCTTATCCAAAAAAAGATTATATCTCCAGGGTTACATTTAAATGATTAGGAGGGGCATATGAATATTTCTACTATTATAGATATCTTGAAAAATGATGCGCCGCCATTGATCTTGCAACATCTAATACTGGTTATAGTATCTCTTACTATTGCCTTAATTATTGCTATTCCAACAGGTATAGCGTTGACAAGATCGGGAATGCGACAACATAGCGATAAAATTATTGCCATTTTTAATACTGCACAAGGTGTTCCAAGTTTGGCTGTTATTGCAATCTTCCTAAAGTTTTTAGGAATTGGTGTTAAGCCGAGTATCGTAGCATTAAGTCTTTATGGGCTGCTTCCCATTGCCCAAAATACCATTGCAGGAATTAATAGCATTGATTATGATATTTTAGAATCAGCTCGAGGTGTAGGTATGCCTAAATCCAAAGTTTTACTAAAAATTGAGTTGCCACTTGCACTACCAATTATTATTGCTGGTGTTCAGACCTCAGCTGTGCTTATTGTTGGGACAGCAACTATTGCTCAATTAATTGGTGCAGGAGGGTTAGGGCGTTTGATTTTTACAGGAATATCTCAGTTTAGACCAGAATTGACCTTGATAGGTGCCGTTTTAGCAGCATTTATGGCAATTATATTTGATCGGTCACTGGGTATTTTAAATAAGAAGTTAACACAAAATTATAAGTAACATTAAATAGCGGACACGGTCTAATGAGTGCGGATGTTATTTATGTTGCGGGGAGGAAAATTATGAAAAAAATATTAACAATATTGTTAGTTATGATGTTAGTTGTATCTTTAGTAGGTTGCGGAGGAGGATCAGATGAAAAGCCAGCCATTAAAGTTTCTTGTAAGCCTTGGACTGAGCAACTCATATTGGGTTCGATGACCCTTCAGTACCTAGAGGCAAAAGGATATGAAGTCGAAGATAGAACAGGTTTAGGTGAAACTGCTGTTTTACGCCCAGCTCTACATTCAGATGAAATTGATATGTATTGGGAATATACTGGAACAACCCTAATGGTTAACATGAAGGAAGATGTTGTAACAGATTCTGTCGAATGCTACAATATGGTAAAAGCATGGGATGAAGAAACAAATAATGTCCAATGGCTGGATTATGCCTTAGCGAATAATACATATACGCTTATGATGCGAAATGAGGCTGCTCACGAAAAAGGGATAGAAACGATAACTGATTTAGCTGAATATATTAAAGATGGAAATGATATTCGTTTGGGTGCTAGTATAGACTTTATTGAACGACCTGATGGTCTTGAAGGGTTAGAAACGAAATATGATATGAAGTTTGATAAGGATTTAGTTAACTCTTTGGAAGTAGGGTTGACATATGAAGCGTTAAAGAATGATCAAATTGATGTAGGAATGGGATTTGGAACAGATGGTCGAATAGTAGCAATGAATTTCACTACATTAGAAGATGATGAAGCGTTCTTCCCTGTTTATAATCCTGCGCCGATCATAAGAAAAGAAATATTAGAAGCCTATCCTGAGCTAGAAGCAGATTTAAATCAGTTACCTGCTTTATTAGACGAAAAAGTTCTTCAAGAGCTGAACAAAAAAGTAGATGTTGATGGATTAGAGCCAGAAGAAGTGGCAGAAGCATTTTTAAAAGAACATAACTTAATAGATTAATTGAATTTAAGAAAGGTTGTTGTAATAGATGATATCTGTTGCAACAACCTTTTTAGATTATTAAAAGCATGTTTACATACACTACTATATAATATAATTTTCAATCTATTGATGTTGAAATATTACAAAATCAACGACACGTGTATAGGAATCCTTTTTTCCAACAAAAACAATAGTGTCATCTACATTAAAAACCCAATTAGGCCCTGGAGATAAATAAGTATTACCATCCCGCTTAATACTCACAATAGTAGCACCGGTGTTATCCCAAAATTTTGATTGACATATGGTTTGTCTAATAATGATGCTGCCTTGAGGAATGTTGACTTCATAAGGGCAGATGATACCAAGATCTCTTCGAGTATTGAGTTGATCTAATAAGTTATTAACTTTTTCAGATAAAGCCTTTTGAAGGTCATGTTGTGCTTTAATGATATCTAGGATTTCATTTTTTGATTCTAAAAAAGAGGCTTTATCCTGATATTGAGTAATAAATTGAAGCGCTTTTTTTGAACTCAAAATTTTAATTCCACTCTTTGGTGCTGAATCAACAACACCACTATCCCTCAATAAAATAACTGATCTTCTAATGGTTTCAGAGGATACACCGTACTTACTAGCAAGAGTTGAACGACCACTAATCTTTTCACCTTCACATAATTCACCGTTAATAATCATAGTGGCAATATCAATAGCAATTTCAGTATATCGAGATGAATGCTTTTGCATGCTTGTTTTTCTCCTGATTTTTTTATTTTATTTTACCACACCCAAAATAAAAAATATATTATGTAAATAAAAAACTTATTGTGTTATATGAATTCGTAGAATTGATGCTGATAAAGAAAGCCTTATATAAATAAGTATATAAATTAAAGAATTAAACAATATAATATTGAGATAATATTTGGAGGTATTATAATGAATGAAACCATCAATAAAATAGAAATTATAAAATCTAACATCCAACACATTGATAATATTATTCCATTATTTTTAAGGCTAAATCAATATCATTATGATAACATAGATGACTACTATAAAGAATATACTCGAAAAAAAGTTACTAAACTTATAAGGCGGGCTATAGAAAATAATAAAAGAGATATTTACATAGCCAAAAAAGGGCGGGATGTAGTTGGCTTGGTTGAAATTCAGTTTAAAACGATAGAAGATAATATTGAATTATTGGATAAAGAATATATAGAAATTAATTCCTTAGTTGTAGATTCCGATTATCGAAGTGAAGGAGTAGGCACAAAACTGCTAAATTTTGTTGATGGTTTAGCAGTAGAATATGAGAAAGAATATGTTGAGTTAAAAGTGTTTGATTTTAATGACTCTGCTATAACCTTTTATGAAAAGAATGGATTTAAACCTTTCGCTTGTTATTATAGAAAATATAAATAGTGGGTGTTGTGCCGCCTGTTTTACGAAATGAGTACATTGACCTATTGGAAAAAGCTCACGACAATGATCTTGATTTTATAAAGTTTATTGCAGAAAGAGAGATAGAATCTCAAAAGGACTTTTTGAGACTATTGCAAATACCATTACCAACAAGCAACTGAGATTTATAAAACTAATCCACAACGTTTACAAAAGATTATTTAAAAAGAAAGAAATAATGCTATTTGCATTATATAATTT
>JAKSCF010000206.1 GCA_022360735.1 Clostridia bacterium | reverse complement strand
TCTTGAAGCCCTAACACGGAATTTCTAATTCCGATGTAGGTCTCATGCAAGGAGAAAGAAATTTCTAATTTCGTCTTCTCTACTGCCTGATTATGTCGCAGGTCTCATACAAGTCGAATTCTCCAATCTTTGATTAGCTAATAGTTTTTCAGTTAATTTTTCTACTGTACTAACCAAGTACAGCAAAAAGAATTATAGAATCGATAAATTCCAAAATACTTGTACCTTTTTAGCAGTTTCCGTAAATAATCTGGGTTTAACGATGAAAAAAGAATATGCTCTGGTTTTTATTATGCATATGTTGTCTCAAATAAATCGCGTAATGGCTTACACTCTCGCAGAACTTGTAAGGTTATCTCAGCATGATCTCTCGTGTAACCATTACCCACAATCATATTGGCATCTTTCCCCACACCTTCTGCTCCAAGGGCAGCTTTTGTAAAACTGGTTGCCATACTAAAGAAATATACCGTGCCATTATCTTTTGTAATGATAATACTTGACATTTCAGTGTTAGGAATATTGACGCAGTTAATGACTATATCTGCTAACTCGCCGCCTGTAACTTCTCTTACTTTATTATATATCTCTATAGCTTGTGTTGCATCCGCTTGAATAAATGCATCTGCTAATCCAAGTTTCTTTGCTTTGTTGACACTCTTTTCACTTCTGCCTATACAAATAACTTTTCCTGTAACACCCGCTCTTTTCTTAGCTTCATACAAACATAACAGCCCGGATTTTCCACCTCCGCCAATAACGACTACGATATCACCAGGCTTAACTAGTTTTGCAGTTTGCGCCGGAGCACCGGCAACATCAAGTGCAGATAATGCTAACTTTATGGGCATATCTTCCGGTAATTTTGCATAGATACCACTCTCAAATAGAATAGCTTTTCCTTTTATATCGACTTGATCAATTTCTTTTCTTATATTTAGTATTGCTTCAATGACCAACGGTGTCAAAGATAAAGAAACCAATGTAGCAATCTTATCTCCTTCTTTTAAATCAATTTTTCCCTTTAAAGCTTCTCCTATTTTTTCTATTGTTCCTACCAGCATACCGCCGGACCCTGTTACCGGATTATGATGCTTACCTCTTTCCTTCACTATGCTCATCATAATTTCTTTTATTTTTTCTTCGTCATTATCCGCTTGTTCTTTAATTTGTGTAAAACTTGCTGAATCAATATTTAAAGTATGAACATCAATTAAAATTTCATTATCATAGATATCCATAGTATTGTCAATTTTTATTGCAGGTTGCGGCAATACACCTTTTGGTTCTAATACTCGATGTGTCCCATAAATGCATCCCTTCTTCATTGTAAACCTCCATTTAAAATCTTAAATTTTTGTGCACACTTATATTATGTGCAATTCCTATGCCATTTTTATGAAATAATTTATAAAATTTAAAATGTTGAAATATGCCGTATTAAAGGCCAATACAAAAGCACACTTTATTGTTCATATGTTAATTCCGAGTCTTTTACGTATAAAACGTTAATAAAAGTGAACCGAAAACGAACAAAACAGTGTGCTTCTCTCTTATCTTATACACTTTTTTAATCTCTTATACCTATACCCAAATTATTCACGATAAACTACAAAAAATCTACTGCGTCTTTTGGTTTTCTCGCTCCCATAATTTTTCTACTGTACTAACCAAGTACAGCAAAAAAATTATAGAATCGATAAATTCCAAAATACTTGTACCTTTTTTGCAGTTTCCATGAATAATCTGGGTTATATATCATATTCATGCTTTTTTCTAACCATCTGAGTTTGGCTGATTCCTAAAGCTTCTGCAGCTTTTCGTGTGGATTTGTGTTTTTTCATGGCATACTCTAGGATATTTTTTTCATAAGATTCTAATATTTCTTTTAGAGGTATATGTTCATACTCATCATGTCTGTATTCTCTTATATGTCCTATTAAATCTTTATTCAACTCTTTAATAATATCAAATGCAGTAATTCTTTCTCCTTTGTTGCTTATCAATATTCTCTGTATCATATTCTCCAGTTCTCTAATATTTCCCGGCCAGTCATATTCAGATAAGTAATAAAGTGCATTACTATCCACTGATACATTGAGATTGAATTTTTCTCTATAACTCTTAACAAAATACTCTGCAAGGGGCATGATTTCTTGCTTTCTCTCTCTAAGTGGTGGTATGGTTATAGGAAATACATTCAGTCTATAATACAAATCTTTTCTAAACATATTATTTTGAATCATTTCCTCAAGATTTTGATTGGTTGCGGAAATAACTCTTACATTGGTTCTAATCGGGCGAATACCGCCTACTCTATAAAACTCTCCATCTTGAATGACCCTTAACAATTTAGCTTGCATATCAAGAGGCAGCTCGCCTACCTCATCTAAGAAAATAATACCTGTATCCGCTAACTCAAAGTAACCTTGCTTTCCTGTATTGGCTGCGCCTGTGAAAGCACCTTTTTCATAACCAAAAAACTCTGACTCAAGCAAATTGCTATTAATTGAAGCACAGTTAATTTTAATAAAAGGATTCATCTTTCTATTGCTGTTTTTATGAATAATGCAGGCAATCTTTTCTTTCCCTACACCGGTTTCTCCTCTAACTAATACGTTGCAATCGTATTTAGCAACATCCAGCGCTTCATTGAGGACATTGTCCATAGAACTACTATAGTAGATAAAATCATCAATCAAACCTTTTTTATAGTAGTAATTGGATATTTTAACAGAAGTATTATCGATATGCTGCATCTTAATATCTGTTAAAATCTTACCGGAATCGGCAATGTCTTTTATGGTTTTACTCATATCTTTTAGCAGATCAACTATAAAATCCAAATACCCTTCCATATATCCTTCAGAACATCGTATATTAAATTGTTTCCCTACTCCTTCGCATATAAATAGTGCGATACTGTAATTGTTAATAAGGCTGGGAAAAAAGATAAAACCATTTTCCTGAGTCATTAAAGCATTAATGGTTTCAGCCCCAGGTATATTGGCGCAGTTAACGCTTAAATCAAAAAGCTTTTCGTGTTCTTCTTGCAAGGTTTTAATACACTCTAACGGTTTAAGAATATCCAAAACATACATTTTATCAAATATTTTATTAACGTTTAGAGCTAACTTATCTGACTGGTTTAAATTGGCGTATCCGCTTCCTTTATCAATTACTCCAATTAATTCACAATCAAAATCGTTAGCTTTTTTTATGGTGTATCCATATAACACCATACTTAAAACATCGTTTCCTATAACAAGGAACTTGCTTCCTTTTTCTGCTTGTTTATATATATGAAAAATTGAACCTGAATCATCTAATGTCAGTAAAGCAATTTCTGTCGGTACATTATCAGGTTTTTTAATAATGGGACAAAAACTAAAATAGATACAATAGCCTTCTATATCCACTTGTCCATATAGAAAATCGATATTAATAATTCGGTTTATTTTAAGAGGCAGCATCGTTAATGAAGCCAATCCAATAACTTCATCCCCAACCGCTAGGCCGCTGTCATTAACATAGTTGTCACCCATCTCTTCCACAATACCATATAAAACACCACCCGTATCTGTAAACGGATTGTGAAGCTTCCCTCGTTTTTCTACTATGGACATAATTTTCTCTTTGACTTTATATATGTCATTGTTACAGTCATTACATATTTGCTTAAAAGCTGCTGCTTCAAAATGCAATCTTTCTACTCGTATTCTTAACTCATTGCTATATATTTTCTCACTATTGTCAAGTTTCCATGCTGAAACAGGAAAAACATTTTCTGGCTCTAAAACTCTATTGACACCGTGTTCTGAATACATGCATTCCCCTCCAAGCTCAGATGACACCCATCCCTATACAAAATGCCACCACATTATTCTATTAAAATCATTCTATCAGAAAAATCTAACACGAGCAAACTTACATCCTCTTGTCTAAAAATTATAAGTTGACAATTATTACAAGATAATTTCTAAACTTGACAACTAAATATAGAGATATTACTGAGATCATAATAATAAGAAATTTGCTGGAAGAAAAAGAGAAAATTACAGAGCAATATCAATCCGAATTAGAATACTTACGTAAACTTAATGTTATAAAAGATGATTTGGTTATAGAAAAAGCTCTAAAAAGACGGGAAATTTCCCGTCTTTGCTTTTAATAATGGATACTGGATTATGTCTTTCATAAATTGTGAATAACTTAGCTACTAATCATTTCTCTAAAGTACATCACAAGGATTGCAATACGGCAGCCCCAGGCTTTCTGATACTGCACTGCAAGTGACCTTGCCTTTATAGGTATTTAATCCTTTTAATAAAGCATCATTTTCAGCTAAACATGCCGTAATGCCTTTGTCTGCTAACTGTATGGCATAGTTTAATGTAGCTGCTTCTAAAGCAAATGTAGATGTTCTGGGTACAGCACCCGGCATATTGGCAACAGAGTAATGAATGACACCGTATTTTTCATAACTCGGATTATCATGAGTGGTTACTCTATCAATGGTTTCAATAGATCCGCCTTGATCAATGGCCACATCAACAATTACTGATCCTTTTTTCATAGTCTTAACCATTTCCTCATTGACTATTTTGGGTGCACTTTTTCCTGTCACAAGCACTGCACCAACTAAAAGATCAGCTCTTTTAACCGCTTCTGCACAATTATATTCGTTATATGCTAAGGTCATCACTCGGCCGTTAAAAATATCATCTAAATAAGCTAAACGCATAGGATTTACATCTAATACCGTTACACGTGCACCTAACCCTACTGCCATCTTTGCTGCATTGGTTCCAACAACCCCTCCTCCAATAATAACTACCTCTCCCGAAGCAACTCCGGGAACACCCCCAAGCAATACCCCCGAACCGCCATTGTATTTTTGAAGCAAGCTTGCGCCAATCTGTACAGACATTCTGCCGGCGACTTCACTCATTGGTGCAAGAAGGGGTAATACGCCATTAGGAAGTGAAATCGTTTCATAAGCGATTCCAGTAACTTCTTTATCTAAAAGTGCTCGAGTTAATTCCCGATTGGGTGCAAGGTGAAGATAAGTAAAAAGAGCCTGACCTTTTTTAAACAGCGGATACTCAGATGCTAAGGGTTCTTTTACTTTCATAATCATTTCTGCATCGTTAAACAGGTCAACTTTTTCTTTATATATTTCAGCACCTGCATTCATATACGCTTCATCAATAAATCCGCTTCCAATGCCTGCATTGGTTTCAATTAAAACTTTATGTCCTCTGGAGGCTAAAGTTTTAGTTCCTCCGGGTGTTAGAGCAACTCTATTCTCATTGTTTTTAATTTCTTTTGGAATACCTACAATCATTACCATATCCTCCTCAAATAGCTATTATTGCTTTAAATAATCCACAGCCCAGTCAAGGTTAATGGACATAAGTCTTGCTGTGGTTGGTGCACCATTTTCACCTGTCCAGCCAGCCATCTCATAATAAAAATCACGTACTTTATAAAAAGCATCCTTATCCATAATGACACCATCGGTAACCCCACCATTAAGCGGCGTAAAAAGTTTTTGGGGAAGTTCATCATCAGCATTTATAAAGCCTTCTCGTGCGTTAAAAGCTCGCATAAGCTGAAGCCTCCGCTCCCCCACCATCATAAGCTCATAAAAATTGGTTTTCCAGCCCGTCGCATGGTTGATGGCTTCTACTAAATCATCCAAATCATTTGCCATTCCAAATCCAAACGCCAATATACAAACCGATGCTGTATCCATCAAACTGTAGGCACACTGAGTTCTCCAAAACAACTTGGATTTTTCTAAGTTCATTTCAGCTGGATCCTCTGCTCTATCAAAGCCTAAAGCTTTCATGTGAGAAGATAACGGCAGTGCTCCTATAGCCGGATCCATTTCAATTGAAACATGATCTGCACCGAAGGGAACCAGTGCATATGCAAGTCCTACTCCGGCCTTTGTCTGGGGCATGTGTGCAGGAAGTTCTTTGTCTTTAACTGTAGTCAGATACTTTTCACTGCCCTTACCTATTCGCCTTGATAGAAAAGCAGAACCCTCTGCCACTAACTTGCCAAAGCCCTCTCCTTTGCCTGTTTGCTCTGCTAACTCTAAAACAGCATCGATATTACCAAAGTATAAGTCTAATCCCCCTGTATCATCTAAACTTAAAATACCCTTTTCAAAGC
>JAKSCF010000248.1 GCA_022360735.1 Clostridia bacterium | reverse complement strand
TTTAACCTGGGCATTGTCAAGAAGGTTTCCTATACAATAACCAAAAGCCGGCTAAAACAGCTCCCAGTGCATTACATATCATATCTAAGTTGGTATCTACCAAACCGTGTTGGTTTTTAGTTTTAAAAACAATATCGAAAATAAACTCTACACTTTCCAGAATCGCACTTGTAGTGATTCCAATTGATACGATAAGAATAAAAATAAATATTTTAGAATTAGAATCAAATATAGCTGCTGAGTCAATAATAGAATAAAAGAAAAGTGAAAATGAGAAAGTACCAAATACATGTAAAGCTTTATCAAACCAAATTGTATTATGATAAAGGCTGCAACATTCCCCCAACAAAGCATGTAAAGTGACGGTTGTCATCAATAAAGACTTTGTAAAATTGTCTACCTTAAAATAATGTTTATTTTCCAAATATAGAAAAAGTAAATAACAAAGGTAGATAGCGATTAAGGCAAGGGCACTTAGATATTTTTGTTGATATATTAATACTATTCCAATTAAAAAGACGATTATTGAAAAGGAAATAGTTAAATATTTTGAATTCTTCATAGAGATCCTTTCAAAAATTTAAGTTTTAAAAATATTATTCTAAATAAAGAACAATATATACATTTTATATTCGTTATGTAAAAAAAAGGAATTAAATTTTCCTATATATCCCTGACAGGCTAAATATTTTGGTATAATGTATTCAAGATAGAAGGAGAGTCTATTGAAAGGAGAAAATGATGAGTAAAACTATAGTAGTGTATTATTCCTTTGAAGGCAACACTAAAAGTGTAGCTGAATTTTTGGCAAAAGATTTAAATGCTGATATATTAGAAGTAAAACCCAGCAAAGAATTAAAATCGAAAGGTTTCGGTAAATACTTTTGGGGTGGAAAACAAGTTATTATGGGCGAAAAGCCGGAACTTAAGCCGCTAAGTAAGAATTTAGACGAATATGATACAATCTTAGTTGGCACACCGATTTGGGCTGGAACTTATGCGCCGCCAATCAAAACCTTATTAGAAGGAAAGTATATTGAAGGGAAAAAAGTTGCATATTTTTATTGTCATCAAGGCGGTCCTGGAAAAGCAGTAGATAAAGCTAAATCGGTAATAGAGAAAAAGAACACTTTCATTGGAGCTAAAGATTTCTTGAACCCTAAGAAAAATTTAGAATCGACTTCAAAAGAAGCCAAACTATGGGCAGAGCGTATTATTAAAGATTAGGAACCGTTCAATAACAATGAATTTTATCAACTATAATTAATGAAAATTCAAATTATACTTCGGAAGTTATCAGTTTTCCAAATTTAATAGCAGAAAAAAAGTACCTAATCATATAAAATCTAAGGCTCTGACATTTGATTATGACATGCTATTGTACTATCAAAAGTATATGAAGAAAAAGGAAAAGTGTAAATTGATTTTTACTGTTACAGAAAATAAAGAAGTAAGCATATACAAAGAATGAAGTAAGTAAGATTGACTGTCAAGTTATTACACTTTTTTTATTTAACGACATGGTTAGACCTTAATATTAAAATTAGAACCTTTTTCTTATTCAGAACATATATAATTAGTGGAAAAGCCGATGCATTGAGCGGTTTTTCTCTAGACACAAAAGAAAGAGGTGACTAAATGGAGGCTAAGAATTTGGAATATCATTATGATAGTGGCAAAGATGAAGAAGTAAAAGAAAGTGAACTGGACTTGGATAGATGTGTTAACCACATTATAATAAAGCCAGAGGTTTGTATGAACGTAACTATAGAAGGATTAGAAACTTCGATGTTCGTAGAGACGGATGATCAAAAAGACAACGAAAATAACGAATGCGTGAAGGACCATGAAAATTGTAACTGTGTAAACCATATTGTAATAAAGCCAAATGTAACGTTTGATATTAATATAAGCGAGTTAACTACTCTAATAAATTCATAAAAAATGAATTGAGTATAACCGGAGCATTTAGAAAGTCTGTATAGGCAAAATATTAAATCTTCCTTGCTGGTAAGAATAAATCATTTAACTATTCAACCGGAAAGGAAGATTTTATTGTGTTAATTAAGCAGCAGATTATGATTTTAAGAATTATTTAATGTAGATTTTTCCTTTTTCTAAACTGACCTTAACTTATAACCCCTATGCTGTTATTAAG
>JAKSCF010000757.1 GCA_022360735.1 Clostridia bacterium | reverse complement strand
TGCCATAAAAAGCTTTCCAACAGATTGCTCTGTTGCCATACCATATACGATAAATATAACACTTGGGGGAATCATAACACCTAAGACGCCTCCTGCAGCAATGCTGGCTGTGGCTAATGACTCATCATAATGGTATTTTTGCATTTCTGGGAGGGCTATTGCTCCCATGGTCGCTGCAGTAGCAGTATTAGAACCACAGATGGCTCCAAAAACAGCACATGCCCCTTGTGTAGCAATAGCAAGCCCCCCTGGTAAATGACCTATCATATTATAAGCAAATACATACAACCTGGAACCTATTCCTGAGTAATATGCCAAAAATCCCATCCATACGAACATTGCAATAACACTCAAAGAATAAGAAGAAAAATTACCAAAAAGCTCTTTAGTTACCATGTTAATACCTGCGGATACGGACGTTAACAGGCTAAAACCAGCAAACCCAACAAGCGCCATGGCAAAAGCAATGGGCATTCTTAAAATAATAAGAATAAAGAATGCCCCAATGCCTATTAATCCTATCAGAAGTACACTCATATGCTTTCCTCACTTAACGCTTCCGCCCGTTTTAGCCGAATAAAGCTTTCTTTTGATATACGCGTTACATCTTCTTTTAAAGCAATCATTAATACGAGGCAGAGCACTAAAAATCCACAAGATATAAAATATACAAAAGGATAAACCGGTATTTCGGCGGTTGCAGTCACTAACCCTTTTTGCATCATTGTATGCCCATACCGGATTAAAAACCATGTGGTAAAACTCCAAAAACATAAAGCAGCAAAATGATTTAGAATATCAATGATCAACTGTATCTTCTTTGGAAAATATTCTACTACAAATCCTACGGCAATATGCCCTTTTTGAAGCGCACAATAGGCTAATCCCATAGAAACAGCTACTGCTGTCAGCAGGCCTACAAGCTCGTAGGTCCCCTTGATTGGATGGTTAAAAATCCCACGTAATACCACATTGGAAACCACCAATAACATCACAATAACAATAAAGGCGCCTGCTATTTTATCCAATGTACGACTTATTCCTTTCACTAGGCTGGAAAACTGCCTCATATTTTCACCCCAAATCTACTTAAGCTCTGAATTATATTGGTCAGCCAATCGTTTTACTGTATCTAGGATCTCTTGTCCCTCGAATCCTTTTTCATTCATCTTATTTACAAAATCGTCTTGTATTGGCTTAACCATACTTTTCCAAGTTTCTATTTCTTCATCTGAAAGATTGAAAACTTCAATCCCTTCTTCTTCTGTTGCCCACTTTAGAGCTGCCTCATTTTGATTATCCCATAAACTCATTGCAACTTCTTCAAAGAACTTTTCATTAACCGCTAAAATAGCTTCTTGATCCTTTGGGTCTATACTATCCCAAGTATCATTATTGATGGTTATAAAAAATAATGTATTATATAAAAACGGTGTTAACGTCAGATTTTTAGTTACTTCTGCCTGTTTCCACCCTTTAAGCACTTCGATTGGTCCAAGATTTCCTTGAACAACGCCTTTTGAAAGTGCTTCATAAGCTTCTGACTGTGGCATAGCAACCGGTGTAGCTCCTAAAGCCTCCAAAGTCTTTGCACTCAGACCTGTAGCTCTCAACTCAAGTCCTTGTAAATCGCTTAATGCTTTAACAGGTACTTTTGTATATAAATCCCCAGGGCCTGTTGCAATAATCATCATAAGCTTTGTGTCTTGAACCTCTTTTGGATTTAATTCTTTTACACCTTCCCAAGCTACTTTTGTAGCAACTTTTGAATTAGAATAAGTAATACCGGGAAGTTCAAAGGCTTCTAACACCGGGAAAGCGCCTCTGGTATAAGCAAAACAAGAAAGACCCAATTCCGAAATACCGTCTACTACCCCTTCATAAATAGCCGGAGCTTGCAATAACGTTTGCCCAGGATAGCTTGTGACAACAATTCTACCTTCCGTAGCTTCCTTTACAGCCTCTGCCCACGGCCCCACCAAATCAACTTCTACCGGATGACTGCTGGGAAAGAAATGCGCTAACTTAAGTTCAATGGGTTGAATGTCAGTTACTTCCTCTACAGATGCCGAATTTGAGCATCCACTAAATGCAAGTACTAACACCATTAACATTACGGATATCATTCTTGACTTTACTTTCATTTTCTCTCTCCTTCTTAATAGATGTACTTATTTTTGCAAATAAAAACAACTCCAATATAGGAGTTGTTAAATACGCGAAATAGGCATTCTATCCCAAAAATTGAGACAAAAATGTCATACAAAATCCACATAACATTATTTGCTACTTAACTACATTCCTACATTTAAATTTTTTTGTTCATCAACTCAGTCTGCAATTTTCCTACATAACTACATTTTTATTATCTTATGACTTTACAAGATTGTCAATCATTTCTTTAATATAAGTTATGCGCTCTTACATCCAATGATGACTGTCCTTTTAAATTTCAAAGTTGGTTTTAGTCTTGCAGCCCATTTTCAATCAAATTCTTTATAAACAACACCGCTTCCTTTTCATCTTCACCTTCGGCAGCGATGGTTAATTTTGTCCCTTTACTTGCACCCATAGATAAAATTGACATGATGCTTTTGCCATTATAGGATTGATCATCTTTAATGATGTTGATATCTGATTTATACTTGCCGACTTCTTTCACAAATACACTTGCGGGTCTGGCATGAAGTCCAGATTCATTTTTTAAAATGACTTCTTTTTTATACACTTTAGCTCTCCTTTTCTCTATTTATTTTCCAGCAAATAGCGCTCAGCCTCTACAGACCATAATCCATTATGTTTGCTGGTAATCTCAAACAGCCTGTTATAGAATTCATCCGATTTACCCTTCTTTTCAAAATCTGCTATGGCAGTTAATTCCATGTCTACATTAGTATAAACCAGTTTTTTTCCTCCGGGAATATTAGGTAAGTTTAAAATAGTATCTGCCACACAGTTTAATCCACCAATATGAGTTACCATTACAGCTGGATTTATAAGCCCTTTGTTTGTCATATCTAGTGATTCTATTAAATCATCCGTATTGCCTCCGGTAGACCCGATAATATGCGTCGGTGTATAATGCACATTATAATAATTAACTTCTGCTGAAAATTGCTTATCTGTCGGACCTGCAAAAAAATTTAAACATCCGTCTTTTCCTAATATTTTATCCCCTTGCTCTGCAAGCACCTTTACCGGTGAATACACATATACATCATCGTACCCTTTGTTATCCGTAAGTGATAGCAAGTAGTCTACAGGTGATGTTATATTGGTATTCACATATATTAACTCTACACCTTTTTTCTTTGCTTCAGCAGGTGAGAGAATGCACTTTGCTCTATCCAATCTGCTATCATCAATATCGGTTACCACAAGGCGGCCAGGTTTTCTTTCACAATTTGTAATATAATCAACGGCGCCCAGGCCCATAGGCCCTGCACCACCTAGAATAGCCATGTTGCCACCCTCTGCAATTCCCATTATGTGCTCATAGCTGCCTGTTTTGGTATGATAATTGGAATGAAATGCACCAATAATACAAGACATGGGTTCAGCCAATGATGCATCAAAAAAACCTTCTCCGTAATAGGTAATTAAACAACCTAATTCTATAGCTTCTTTAGGAATAATTGAATAGGTTGTATTTCCTCCAAAGTATTGATATGAATACCCTGGAGAATAAGGGCTGCCTTTATAGTTTAGAGCTGGCTGAAGCGCAAATTTGTTACCTTTTTCAAACTTATCATGCCATCTTTCTCCTACTTTAATAATTTCTCCTGCAAATTCATGACCAGTAATAATTGGTTTAACAGCTATATCCTCAGGCACTCTTTTATGTTTAATCCCTTGTTTTGCAGCCTTATATGTAGACATACATATGCTGTTTGAAATAACTTTAACTAAAATTTCATCGTCTTTTATTGCCGGTAGTTCAAATTCTTCTAATCTCAAATCGTTTTCCCCATACAGCCTTACTGCTTTGGTTATCATCTATAGTCCCCCATCCCATATTTTAATATCTACTTTTTTCTTCAAGCTGTTTATATCTTCTAAGCAGCCAAACTGCGTTCCTTCTTGCATCACACTCGCTGCACTTGAAGCCACAGCCAGCCTAATTGTTTCTTCAAAAGAATAGCCATTATCCATTGCTAATGCTATAG
>JAKSCF010000345.1 GCA_022360735.1 Clostridia bacterium | reverse complement strand
TTTTACCTTTAAAAACAAGAATGCGATGGGATAACGGCCCTCAAAAACCAGTTCTCTATAGGCATTATTTAACGCTTTATCCAATAACGGACTTTTGATGTATCTGCCATTCATAAAAAAGATTTGGTATTTCTTACTTGCTCTCGTATTGGAAGAGGTTGAAATATAAGCTTCCAGTTCATAAAGGTCATTGTTTTCCGAAACATGGATTAAATCTTGTGCGATTTCTTTCTGATAGATACTTGTAATGCTTTTGTAAATTTGACCTGACCCGGAAGTTGAAAATAAAATTTTACCATTATTAATCAATCTAAAGCTAATGGATGAAAAAGCTAAGGATATTTTAGACACAAAATCAATGATTAAATTAGCCTCAGTAGAATCTTGTTTTAAAAATTTTAACCGTGCAGGCGTATTGTAAAACAAATCCGATATAATAATGGTCGTTCCGTTAGGACAACCGATTTCTTTTTTATGGTTCAGTACCCCGCCGTCTAATTTTACCTGAATTCCGGATTGGTTAGAATGCGTCTTGGTAATGAGCTCCGCATGAGATACCGCTGCAATACTAGCAAGGGCTTCTCCCCTAAACCCTAAAGACATCAGACGATTTAAATCATCTGAATCCGATATTTTGCTTGTAGCATGTCTCTCAAAAGCCATTTCCACTTCGTCAGGTAAAATACCACTTCCATTGTCGGTAATACGAATATAGCTTTTACCACCATTTTTAATTTCAACAACAATAGAAGAAGCCCCTGCATCTATTGAATTTTCAACCAATTCCTTCACTATAGATATAGGCCGCTCCACCACCTCTCCGGCAGCAATTTTATTGGTCGTCTGCTTTGATAATCGTTTTATTGATCTATGTTCCAATTTTCCCACCTACTTTTTTTGTGTTTACTCTACTAATACCTTGCTGAACGAATACATATTATTAACTTAAGGAGATATTTGGTATATAATTTGTAATGAAGAAATACAGTTTTAATGGAGTGCAACGCAATTAAAACCAAAGGGACGCTATACTTTGCAGAGGTTTATGGCCCTGACCGTCTTTCTTTAGTATTGTCACATTATTCACCCTTTGTTTATTTCGTAATGAAAATTTTATACCAAATGTCTCTCAACATAAATCATTATTCAAGAGTATTATTTAATATTGACTATTTTTATGACTCCTAATGAGTGAAGCTTTCATAAATTAGGAAATAATAATTTCTACTGGGCTTGTTTGATTAACTCCTCCAAAATATTTATAGCCTGCATAGGCGTAGTATTCAAAAGATTAATCTCTTTTAGCTTTTGGGTGATCATCGAGTCATTTTTATTAAAAAGGGATAGCTGAAGCTGGTCTTCCTGTAAACTTTTCACCTTGTTTTTATTTAAATCAACCTGAGAGCTTTTCTTTTCCAATTCCAACAGCTTCTTATCAGCATTGACCAATAGCTCCGATGGTATCCCAGCCAGTTTAGCAACTTGAATACCATAGCTTTGATTAGCGCATCCATCGATGATCTTATGTAAAAAGATAATATCATCATTGTCCTCTTTCACATCTACATTGAGGTTTTTCACTCCCGGTATAATATTCTCCAGTTGCGTTAACTCATGATAATGGGTAGCAAATAAAGTTTTGATGCGTCTATCTTTATTGCATAAGTATTCCACTACTGCCCAAGCAATACTTAAGCCATCATAGGTACTGGTACCTCTACCAATTTCATCTAAAATGATAAGACTTTTTTCTGTGGCACTATTTAAGATATATGCCAACTCACTCATTTCCACAAGGAAAGTACTTTGTCCTTGTGCTAGATTATCAGACGCACCAATCCGTGTATATATGGTGTCCACAACACCAATTTCTGCTTCTTCTGCAGGAACAAAGCAGCCTATTTGAGCCATTAATACAATCATGGCTGTTTGCCGCATATAAGTGGATTTACCAGCCATATTAGGGCCTGTAATGAGTAAAAAGCTGCTGTCATCATCATTGATGTAAGTATTGTTAGCAACAAACATACCATTTTTTATCGATAATTCTACCACCGGATGTCTTCCATTAATAATATGGATGGTGTTTGAATTGTTTAATTTTGGTTTAACATAATTTAAATTATTACTTATTTCTGCAAAGGAGATTAATACATCCAATTGTGAGATGGCTTGAGCCGTTTGTTGTATTTTGTCGCTATAAGTTTGTATGTGATTTCTAAGTTGTAAAAAAATACCATACTCCATTTCATTGATTTTATTCTCTGCATTTAAGACTTTCGATTCCACCTCTTTTAGTTCAGGTGTAATAAACCTTTCGCAATTGGCTAAGGTTTGCTTTCTGATATATTCTTCAGGTACCATATCGTAATACGATTTGGTGACTTCAATATAATAGCCGAATACTTTATTAAAACCCACTTTTAATGATTTTATGCCGGTTCGAGCTCTTTCACTATTTTCAAGATTTGCAATCCATAACTTTCCGTCCGATATAGAATGCTTTAAGACATCTAACTCATCATGAAACCCTTCTTTAATAAGACCGCCTTCTTTTATGGTATAAGGTGGGTCTTCCACGATAGCATGGGATATCTTATCCGTAATCTCATCCAAAGGATCGATATGATCTTGAAGATTATTCAGTAATTCAGCGTCTAATACTTCAAGATAGCATTTCACATCCGGTAATGTACTCAAAGAATTCTTTAGAGCAATTAAATCTCTAGCATTAGCTGTTCCGCAAGCAATTCTTCCGCATAATCTTTCTAAGTCATATACTTGCTTTAAACATTCTTTAAAATTATTACGTATTAAAGCTTCATCCATTAGGGCTTCTACAGCGTCTAACCTTTGCTGAATTTCATTTAAGGTGTTAAGAGGTTCTTTTATCCATTGTTTAAGTCGTCTTCCTCCCATAGCGGTATTGGTTTTATCCAATACGCCCAGCAGTGATCCTTGAACACGCTTTTCTGCTACGGTTTCCACCAACTCTAGATTATTAAAAGTAGATTTATCCATGCTCATATGATTGGACACATTATATATTTGCAGGTTATTTAAATGAGACAGGGTATTTTTTTGAGTTTCTCCTAAATAACCTAATAATGCCCCTAGTGCTTTAACCATTTGCGGCTTATCATCCAATCCTAATCCTTTTAGAGCCTTGATGTTAAAATGGTTAAATATCTGTTCTGAGCAATAGGCTTCTTTAAAATACCAGTCGTCAATGGTATTAACAAATGCATCTGAAACATACCGGATGTCTTCTATCAATTGATTGTTGTATAAATCTTGATTGATGATGACTTCGCTGGGTTTGGTTTTGGCAATTTCATTAACCAATTTAGAAACAAAATGACTTTGAGAAATTTGTGCGCCTTTTAATTCACCGGTTGAAATGTCTGTAAACACAAAGCCGCAAGCATTTTCATCCACATATACAGATAAAAGATAATTATTTTCTTTTTCTTTCAGCATATTGGGGCTGATGACTGTACCGGGTGTTATGACTTTAACCACATCTCTTTTTACTATGCCTTTTGCAGCCGAAGCGTCTTCAGTTTGCTCGCATATAGCAACCTTATAGCCTTTGGTAATTAGCTTTGATATGTAATTTTCAGCAGAATGATGAGGAACACCACACATAGGAGCTTTCTCTTTTTGTCCGCACTCTCTGCCGGTTAGCGTTATTTCAAGTTCTTTTGATGCCGTTAAAGCATCATCAAAAAACATTTCATAAAAATCGCCTAATCTAAAAAATAAGATACAGTCTTGATACTGTTCTTTTATTTCAAAATACTGTTTCATCATAGGTGTTAATTTTTTCATAAAAAAAAAAAAAAAATAACAAAATATAATACTATTTTACAATACTTTAATCAACTTTCCCAGTCTAAAAAGCTGAATGCACCTTGAAAAATAAGTATGACATACTTAAAATGTATAATTAATAATTAACAATTAATAATTAAGGTAGATTTTGAGGCGCAAAATCAGTATTTAAGTAAAAGAAGATTTTCCCATTGGGAAAATCTACCTTAATTATTCATTATTAATTGTTCATTATTAATTCCTTGCATAATTACTTTATTAGGTGGGGCTGTTTTAAACAGCTATTCTAACTCTAATACTTCAGAAGAAGCAATTACATCCGCATCTGTGCCTGCTACTTGGCTTATTAAAATTTGTCCCATATAAACCGGAGACTTTATTTCTATTTTTTTGGTTGCCGCAACGACATCTTGTACTTTTGATTTAGGAACAGGTATATTTGTTCTTACTGCAAGTCGAGAGGATGGATTGCCGTTAACAGCAATGGTGGTGGTGATAAATCTTGTAGGATTTGTCATTTCCATGATGACATAATCCTTTCCTTTTATGCATTGATGGTTGTTGACTTGATAATCTGTATCCAATGAATAGATGTCAACACCGCACCCTTTTGGACAACAAATACATGTAATTTGTTTAATAAACTCTTTCATAACGTTATGCCTCCGTTACACAAATCTCAAGACTTGCTTTAACATCTGCTATACTCTGCTTGTCAATTTCAATCTTCTGCATCTCTCCCGGACTGATGTACATTACTTGACCGGTTTTGATGATTCTGTCTTCAAGCTTGACTTGAACTTTTGCGTTTTCTACAATTCGATTAGTCCTAAAAAATATTTCTAATGGGCCCTCACCTAAAAGGATTTTCTGGGGGACCACATGAACCACCGGAGAAGTACCGGTTACATTTATAGATGAATCATTGAAAGGTTTTGTATTTAGAACATATTCTGCAGCAGCAGCTCCGGCTTTTTCACTTTCAATGGTTACATAATCGACTAAATCATGAACATGCAGTACATTGCCGCAAGCGAACACCCATTCTTTACTGCATTGCATGAAATCATTGACAACAGCACCATTGGTTTGTCCATCCATATCAAGGCCAATGCTTTTTCCTAATTCCATTTCAGGAATCAACCCAACCGACATTAATACGGTATCGCATTGGTAATGCTTTTCCGTATTTTTAATGATGTTAAACCCATTATCCACTTGATGAACCACAACACTTTCTACTCGGCTGTCCCCTTTAATCTCAGTAATGGTGTGGGAAAGCAATAATGGGATATTAAAGTCATCTAAGCACTGAACAATATTTCTTTTTAAACCATTAGAATATGGCATTCTTTCAATAACAGCAATGACTTTTTTGCCTTCCAACGTTAATCTTCTTGCCATGATCAATCCGATGTCTCCGGACCCTAAGATGAGGATACGTTCTCCTACGTGATGTCCTTTAATGTTAATCATCTTTTGAGCTGAACCGGCAGTAATCACTCCTGTTGGTCTGGAGCCGGCAATATCTAATGCACCCCTTGGTCTTTCACGACAACCCATTGCCAATAAAACGGCTTCTGCAGAAATTTCCATAATACCATCTTGGTCATTCATAGCAATAACCTGTTGATCATCGGTTATATCCATTACGGTTGTACCGGTCTTGTATGAAATACGCTCTTGTTGTATTTGATCAATAAATATTTTTGCATATTCAGGTCCTGTTAGCTCTTTATCAAAATAATGGATACCAAATCCTGTATGAATACATTGATTTAATATGCCTCCTAGATGATGCTCTCTTTCTAATATTAAAATTTTATCTAATCCACTCTTCTTTGCAGAAATGGCTGCAGCCAGACCGGCAGGACCTCCGCCAATAACAACAAGGTTATATTTCATGAGATGCTATCCTCCTATTTGACAGAATCCGTCACAATAAATGAACCGCTTTTATCTTTTTCTATTTGATGAATAGGTTTTTTTAGCTCTCTTGCCAAAATCTCTATGATTTCTTCTGTGCAAAAACTACCTTGGCAGCGTCCAAGGCTTGTGCCTGCTCTCCTTTTTACCCCATCTACGGTTCTTGCTCCCGCATTTCTTTTAATGGCATCTACAATTTCCGCTTCTGTGATTTTTTTACATCGGCAGACCATATTTCCATATGTACGGTCCTGTTGTATGAGTCTTTTTTGCTCACCCATATCCAGTTCATTAAAACGTATTTTCTTCTTTCTATTGGGGTTGAAGTTTTCGTTTTCCAGAGGTTTTTCCATTTTAGATACCACAAGCTTTGCCACATATTTACCAATTTCATGAGCACATGTAAGACCAGGTGATTTAATGCCTGCTACATTAAAGAAGTTATTGCATTCTTTGGCTTCACCGATTATGAAATCCTTCACATTATCCTCATAAAACTCTATTTCACCGGTTACAGCGTTTTTCTTAATCCAGTTTGGCCTGGGACGAATACCCGCAAAAGAACGAATGACTAAGTGAAAAGGTACATTTGTCACACTTTTGGATGCAACACGTTTTATCAAATCTAATTTTCCCAGGCTGGTAGAACTGTTATTCTTTTCGTCAATATCTTCTGCTGTTGGACCGACTAAAATATTTCCCTCAACAGTAGGTGCAATAATAACACCCTTCGTATCATCTTCCCTGGTTTGAAAGATGATGTGCTCAACCAGATTACCCGCTTCAGTATCCAGTATATAATATTCTCCCCGTCTAGGTACAATCTTAAAGAACGGATGAGCTACCATCTCGTTGACTTCGTCGGAATAAAGCCCTGCACAGTTAATGACGTACTTTGCTTTAAATTTTCCTGTATTGGTCTGGATAACAAAAACATCCTTTTCTTTGTCAATGCCTTCAACCTTGGTATTTAAATAAAGCTCTGCCCCATTATCCACCGCATTTTCAACTGCTGCAATTCCGTACTCCCACGGATTTACTACCCCGGTAGAGGGGGCATGTAAAGACATGATCACTTCAGGGTTGACATTGGGTTCTAACGCGAAGGTCTCCTCACGGTTTAATAAGCGTAATCCTTTTACACCATTTTGTGTCCCTATGGTATATTTTTTTTGTATTTTTTCTATGCCTTTCTCACCGGTAGCGATCATTAAAGAACCAATACGTTTAAATTGAACTTGCAGTTCGCTGCATATTTGTTGGAAATTTTCATTAGCATCAATGGTCATCTTTCCTTTTATGGTGTTTGTTTTTGCACTATAGCCGGGATGTACGATTGCCGTATTGGCTTTGGTCACTTCGCAACAAACATCATTGTTTTTTTCAAGAAGTGCTACTTTTAACTTTGTATGTAAAAGTTGTCGAGCCACAAATCCCCCTACAACCCCTGCACCAATAACAATGACATCATACATCATGAATACGCTCCTTTTGCCGAATAAGTACAAAGAAAGGTTTCGTCTGTCCATCTTCTGTATCTGCAATTTAAGCAAGAATGTTCATAATCACTAACGTGCTCTTCTTCTACATCCGGCGTGTAGGCCTTACAACCTTGTTTGTATATCCGCTCATCACCAAAGGCTCTCATTTCTTTTTTTTCCATGGTCACCCACAACTGTTTTTCTTCCGACCATTTAACCAATAATACTATTTTTTTGTTCACTAGAACAGGCTTTGCCTTCAGTATTAACTCCCCAGCAATTGGTGAGTTTACCACCCCCGCCAAATGAACTGGTCAAAGCGGGAACAACGTTGAAGGATAACACGTCGACTAGTGAATCCTTCGAAGGTGGGGCTGGTGCAGGCATTCGACACTTGGCCGCGTATTTTGATAGCGACTGTCCCAAAACGTACAAAGAAACGCGCAATGCACTGGACGAGTGGCAATCATC
>JAKSCF010000207.1 GCA_022360735.1 Clostridia bacterium | reverse complement strand
TACGATTCATTTGACTCTAGCATAGGATTAGACGTAAACTTAAAAAAAGGTAGCCCTATGAAAATAGGCAGGGATGAAGAAGTCATAACAGTTAAAAATCATTCAACTTGGGGAAGAATAATGGAAAAAACAGAAACAGAATATCACCTTATATTGCCTGGTGCAGCATCAGCAATAATTAATATAAAAGATGTAGAACCGTTTAGTATGGAAATGGAATAAAAATAACACCCCCCCTACTTTCAAGTAGCGGCGGTGTTATGGTCATAGCTTTAGCTTTCCGTATTCTCTCTCCATTGTTAGAGTGAGCTAAATGAGTTGCTAAAATTCCATTTGCATAAGTAGTATCCCAATGTTTTAAAATTTTCCCATTAGTACCTTCGTTCAACACGTACGTTACAAATCCAGAACAGTCTATACCAGTTTTCGCTTTATTATCTTTATCATTAACAAAGTCTTGATATTCCGATGGTGAAGAATTGTCTCTTAAATATTGTTTTTGCCATTAATAAAATCTCTATTAATCTTAATATTCAATTACTACAACCGGTTTGATTAAATCCGCGGGTTTGTCCTTCATAAGCATAAGCGCTTCTTCAACCCCATCCAGTCCTTCAAAACGATGCGTAACCAATTTGCTGGTATCAAGTTTCTTGGTTTCTAATAGAGTCGCCATCTTTTCCATTTTAAGTCTTCCACCGGGAGTAAGACCGGCATTGATACGTTTGTGTCCCATACCAACTCCCCATTCCACTCTAGGAATGTTTACATAATCGCCTTCTCCCAGATAATTTACGTTTCCAATAGCTCCGCCCGGCTTTAACATCCTAATGGCTTGATCAAAGGTATTCACATCGCCTCCGGCAATAATGACTTTATCTACACCTTTTCCATTTGTAACTTCATGGATTTGCTCTACAATATCACCTTGTTTGTAATTTATGATATTTGTAGCCCCATAAGTCTTTGCGATTTCAATACAGTTTGGCCTTGAACCAACAGCATAAAGGTGAGATGCACCCATAAGATTTGCTCCCGCAACTGACATAAGACCTACAGGACCAATCCCAATAACGCAAACTGAATCACCAAACTTAATATCTGCCAATTCAGCTCCATGAAATCCGGTAACAACCATATCGGACAGCATAACTGCGGAAACGGGATCAACAGTCTTAGGTAAAAGAGCCAAGTTTGCATCGGCTTCATTTACATGGAAAAATTCTGCGAAAACACCATCTTTGAAGTTTGAAAACTTCCACCCGGCAAGCATACCGCCAGAGTGTTGTGAGAAACCGGCTTGGCTTTCAATTGCACCCCAGTCAGGCGTAATAGCCGGTACAATTACTTTATCCCCTGGTTTAAAATCTTTAACCAAAGATCCTACTTCTACAACCTCACCTACTGCTTCATGCCCTAAGATCATATCATGTCTTTCCCCTATAGCACCTGCCCAAACCGTATGGATATCTGAAGTACATGGTGCTAGAGCGATTGGACGTACTATGGCATCTAATGGACCATAAGTTGGCTCTTCTTTTTCTATCCAACCAACCTTACCTATACCTAACATTGCAAAACCTTTCATATGATTTACCTCCATTTGCATTCAATTTTGTTAACCAATTAACAATGTATGGAGCAAATCTTGTGCCAAGTGGTAAAATCGCTAAAATTCTAGAACTTTTACATGATGTCTCTTTCTTTATGTGGATTTTTTCTACACTGCCCACAACCCATTGTTGTATTTTTCAACACCTCATGAATCCGGTTTATCCATCTGAATGTCATATTTTAGCATTTTCTTATATATTGTACTTCTGTCTACATTTAGAATTTTGGCCGTTTTAGAAACGTTTCCATTGCATTTTTTTAAGCAAGCATTAAACGCAATTTTTTCCCATTCTTCAAGGGTTTGCATTTCGTACTTGAAATACTCATCACTTTTATTTTTAGATAAATCAACTGAGTCATTTTCTGGATCCAATAATATTTTGCCGTTAATCATATAATTTTCAATTTTATTTTCCAGCTCGCGAATATTTCCAGGCCAAGAATAATCCATAAGTTTTTGAATCTGTTCATCCCTCATTTTAGGAGGTTCTATATTCAATCGCTTAGCTTTTTTAGAGATTAAATTTTTTGCTATTATCTGGATATCTTCTTTACGTTCTTTTAATGGTGGTATAGAAATTGGAAAAACACATAGCCTGTAATAAAGATCTTCTCTAAAAGTACCCTTTTTTATGGCATCTGTTAAGTTTTTGTTGGTTGCTGCTATCACCCTAACATCAGTAGCAATACACCTTGTCCCACCTATCCTAGTTACACACCGCTCTTGTAAAACTCTAAGCAAATGG
>JAKSCF010000647.1 GCA_022360735.1 Clostridia bacterium | reverse complement strand
TATTACAAGCAAACCGCCGGCAACAATAGAGTGGGAGTAGCTATTAAAGCCCCCGAAACCCTTGTAAATAGAGGGTTTTCGGGGGTTTGTTTTTGCTTTTGACTGTCTTTTGACTGATATTTAATACAATAAGCTATTAATAATACTGATAATAAATATAAGTATTGAAAACTTAGCCCTGAAAGGGGTCAAGCCAACATTTCCTACGAAAACAACGCTAAGCTTTCATGGTTTCATAAACCATATATTTTAGATTATAGAACCAATGCCTTTATAGAACTATTTATAGGGCATTTGCAAAAGGCTTTAATAGTATAAAATAGGCTATTATGTACAGGTATCATAATCGAAGGTTTATGGAATTTGTTAGCATGGTTTTTATAGGAAATACTGGCTTGCCCCCTGAAGGTTATTGGATTGACTATCTGGGCTTTTTAATAATTCTTTTGAATGCATTAGTATTTGACGTTCAAGAATCTTTATATCAAATGACATAAAGATTCTATATCATATAATTCTTCCTGTCTTACTGTAACCATTGAACCAATACTTTGTTAATTGCAATCACAAGAATATTCTAAAGGCGAGCGAACCAAATACACAGGAATGTTGCAGTAAGCTAGTTGGTACATATGACAAATTCAAATTTTCTAGCAATGAGCTGATATTATAACCTTCGGAAAAGGTACTCTCATTTAAGATATGAAGTTTACGTGAGTTAACATATATTGTATAATATAAATAGATTTTAAATATTATGATTTAAGATACTAGTGCTTTTGTTCAAATTTCGCATTAATAGTTGAGATAAGGGGGATATATATGATTGAAAAAGAGATTAATGGATACAAGATAACTGAATTTAAAGGGAAAGGTTCTTTTGGTTCGGTATATAAATGTGAGAAAAATGGAGAGTTTTATGCAATCAAAATATTTTCTTCTGACTATATATTTAATGAGTTTTTAAATGGGGACGATAATAGAATAACTAGAGAAATAGAAGCGCTTAAAATGGTAGATTCAAAGTATGTGGTTAAATATATTGATGACGGCAAATTTGAAGAAAATGGATGGGAATATATCTATGTAGTGATGGATTATGTTGAAGGTGAAGATGTTGCTGAAGTTCTCCAAAAAAGGAAATTAACATATGAAGAAGCAAAACAAATATTTGAGCAGATAATCGAAGGACTAGAAGCAATACATAGTAAAAAACTAATTCATCGGGATTTAAAACCAGCCAACATATATTTGTTGAAAAATAATAATGTAAAGATATTAGATTTTGGATTATCTAAACTAATAGATTTTACATCAATAACAAGTACGGGTGCTATTATCGGGAGTCCACTGTATATGTCACCTGAACAGATAGTTGACAGTAAAAATATTGATTATCGTTCAGATTATTATACTCTTGGTGTTATATTATTTGAACTTATTGCTGGTAAAAATCCATATGGACAAGTAACTTCAAGAGAAGAACTGTACTACAAAATCCAAAAGGAGCCTCCTTTATCAATAAGATATTATGAACCTAGCGTTGAAAATAGTATTGACAATTTAATAGAGAGATTGTTGGAAAAAGTTAACTATAAACGACCAAATACAATTGAGGCAATCAAATCATATTTATTTACAAAAGAACAAGTAGAAAAAGAAGAATTAAGACGATTCAAACCGTCTTTCTTTGTAAGACTGTGGAATGAGAAAACTGTTTTAGAAGAGTTCTATAAAGATGGATATTCTATAGAAAATGCTGTCTTTCCAATCAATCATCAGACAAGACAAAAAAATGTTCTTAAAATGGTAAAGAATAATAATATATTTTATTTGATTGATCCATCTACAATGAGACTAGCATATGATTCTTACTCTGAGGTTAAAGGATTAGTTGAATTAGAGTATGCTCCTAATGACTTAAGTCGACTTGAATTGGACGATTTAAAATCATATCAATCTAAGCAGAAGTATGTTAAACTTGTTGTTGATGAACAATTAAAACATAAACCTAAAGCAATTGTAGCCCCTTTTCATGTAAGTAATAATTCAAATTTAGTTAGAATAAAGATGGAGACATCAGAGAATTGGTTTAGTTTGGATGTCAAATTACTCGCTGAAACAAGGGAATACCTTAATAGTATTGGTTATGATGGCAAATTGGTTGGTGGATTTTGTGTGAAATCAGAAGTACTTACAACAAAATCTGAAAGAAAATATTTTTTAAATGTATTATCAGGACTGGAATGTGATTATTATTGGGTTTATGTTGATTGCATAGATTTTAATTCGAACATTTCTCAATTATACAATTATGCCTTAACATTACTGGAACTACAAAAATCAACTAATAAGCCTGTAATTGCTGGAAGAGTTGGGGAATTCGGATTAGTAATGTTAGCATTTGGTTTATATGGTTTTGAAGCAGGGACTTCAAGATTTGAGTCTTTCTACGAAGATTTATATAGAGAGATGTCAGACCCTTATAATATGTATGTAAGATACTACGTACCAGAATTACTGAGAAGTATAGCTATTGAAAGAAAAAATCCTGCTAGGATTATTAGCATGTTGCAGTCTAATGTTGGTGCGGATATTTCGTGTAACTGTCCATATTGTAAAGATGTTCCACCAAGTTCATATACCAATGAAAAATTGACGAAAAAGCACTTCTTATATTGTAGAAAGAAAGACATTGATGAATTAAGGGGTATAAGTAATATAGGAGACAGGGTTGATTATATTGAGAATAGAGTTAAAATGGCAATAGACTATTATAAAGACTTGAGACCGGTATTTAAGAGCGAAGATAGTAAATATTTAAAGAATTGGTTAGAGGTAATCTATAAATTGAAAGAAAGGTGGATAGATTAGCATGTTGGAAGTTGAAATAGTTCAGGGCATGAATAGCTATTTGAATGGATATGGGATTAGATATTCAAATGAAGTAAGGATGGGTATTGGGATTCCAGATATAACTTTTAATATTGGAGCAAATTCTAAAATAAAAAGGCTAGATGATTATAATATGCTTGCGATATTGAGCTACCTTCAAAATAAAAAGACTGCTACGTATGAACAAATAGTTGATTATTTTAATATAAAAAAGGCTAGAGTAAGACAATATATTATTTGCTTAGTTAATATGAGCTTAGTGAAAGTTAAAAAAGAAGTAATAAGGATTGTGAAAAATATATTTGATACAAAATTAGGCACTATTATTAGTATTGAAGCGAAGTTAAAGGATTGGAAAAACGGGTTTTTACAAGCTCAGAGATATTTATGTTTTTCTGATTATTCATATTTGGCATTACCAAATGATAAGATTAAGAACGTTGATTTAGAATTGCTTCAAGAAAAGGGAATTGGACTTTTATCTGTAGAAAAGGATGAGTTGGTTGAGATTCTGAAACCTAAACAATCAGAGTGTTGTGACTATAATTTGAAGTACATTATCACATCTGAGATTTTAAATAGCAATAATTCAGAGAGACGACGTAGAAAAGATAAAATTTTCAGTGAGTATGCTGTCTAATTTTATAATGGGTTTAAGAAATGGTTTTATCAAGAATACGCAAAAAACACCGCCAGCGGAACTTGAAAGGGCGCTAAAATATAAGGCTGATTATGAAAGGAGATTTTCTGAATGAATTTTAGAGAGCATCTAAATGAACAGCTTAAAGATCCGGAATTTTATAAAGAGTACAAAGCTTTGGAGCCTGAATACGAGATTATTAAGCAAATTCTCAAAGCGCGTAGCGAGCTTAACCTTACTCAAAAAGAACTTGCTGAAAGAATAGGCATAAAACAAAGCAATATCAGTAGACTTGAGAACGGTAACTATAATCCCTCATTGGATTTTTTGAAAAAGGTTGCTCAAGGTTTGGGCAAGGAGCTTCATATTGAGTTCAGGTAAGAGAATGAGTGATATGGCTGCCAAAACAAGAAAATGGGACGATATTTATAAAAACCTTAGTTCATTAACACAGGAAGATAGAGATGAGATTGAATACATTGTAAGAAAATGGGACAGCGATTTTACCAAGTTGACACCTTTGGAAAGAGAAAGGCTGACTAAGGCTGAAAAAGAAATTGAAAATCGAGAAATCGTTAAACATTCGGAGATTGACTGGGATTAATCATAAAAATCTGTGATTCTATTTTACTTAAAAGAGCACTAAAAATATGAGAGAAGATTACTCGATTTAACGAGTAGGAATGACGGGTCAAACCCCGAAAGACTTGTAAAACAAGGATTTTCGGGGTTGCTTTATGCTTTGCGGCATTATTTTGGCATTGAAACGCCGGCATTCTCATTTTCTGCAATTCTTCAACTGATTTTATATGATTGCTTGGGAGAAATGGTGTAATAAGTGTAAATAAATGAGCCTCATAACAATATTCGTTGAATATAGTGTATAATACGTATAAAAATTCATTGTAATTTTTGATGAAGGGTTATATAATAACATTCGAGGTGATGAGCATGTACCGAAATGCTATTGAACAGCTATATAAATAGGAATAGTGTAATAAAGAATGGGAAGAAGCAACAAAGATAACTCTTCATTCTTAACTATTAATTCTTATTAGAAATCGGGGGGGTATCTTTTGTCTCAGTTTCAGGTAATTGTGAATCAAATTATTGTACTAGGGGTATTGGTTGTAATCGGATTTGCTGCAGTAAAGGTGAAAGCCATTGATGAAGGCATTAACAATAGCCTTGCCAAAATAATCGTTAAGATAACACTGCCGCTGCTGATATTGACGTCTATTTCCAATCTTGATATGACGGCCGACATGCTTAAAAATGGCATTGCGGTATTAATAACGGCCTATTTTTCGCTGTTGTTGCTATTTGTTTGCGGTGTAATCACTGCAAAACTATTGCATTTAAAAGGGATAACAAAAAATGTGTACATCGCCCATATGATATTTGGGAATGTGATTTTTTTGGGGTTTCCGTTATTCCAGGCGCTGTACCCTAATGGAGAAGGTATATTTTATGCGGTATTGTTTCATGTAGCCTCCGACTCCCTATTATGGACATTGGGTGTTTATTTGTTGAGCAAGCATGATAACAGCGGGAGCAACAGCAGCATAAAACATATGATTAATCCGAATACCATCGCCTTTTTAACAGGCTCGGTCATGTTGGTATTGGGTATACGGCTGCCCGATACGGTCAATAAAGCATTTAGCGGCTTGGGGCAGACAACGATTTATTTATCGATGCTGTTTATTGGTGCCGCTTTGGCCGGCATTAGCCTTAAAGAAATTTATAAAAAGCATTCCCTGCTGGTTTTAAATATTTTTAAAATGGTATTGATTCCTTTGGGCGTGGCTGTGCTGTTAAATTGGTTGGACCATCTGTTTGCATTAGGCATCGGCGACGCCGCGAAGACTGTGGTCGTATTACAGGCAGCAATGCCGGCAATGGCAACCGTTGCGGTATTGGCCAAGAATTTTAAATCGGATTACGTATATGCTGCGGAAAATGTATTTGTATCTACGGTGTTGAGCTTAGGAACGCTGCCTTTGGTATTCTATTTGACAGGACTTTTATAGAGGCGAATGAAAAATCAAAACACCAAAAAAACGTTCAGTTTTTTTGGTGTTTTGCATTGACAAATTTTATACCCTTATGATACTATTAAGATGATAATTGAATAGGATAACTCATATAACTCCGGGAATATGGCCTGGAAGTCTCTACCGAACAACCGTAAATTGTTTGACTATGGGTGAGGTTTGTCGTACCCTTTTATACGATACGATTGTGTAAAATTGTTCGGGCAGGTAGATTTCACTCAGGGATCTCTTTGCCTGTTTTTTTATGACAGAAAGCCGGTACATAGATTGTACGGGGGAATGATTCTCTTACCGAAAATCGTCTGCATTCGGTTATCGTAAGTCCTTAAAAAGTGCAAAACGGGGACAGGTTACATATATGTCAATGATGACGGTCATGGATTGAAGGGAAGCAATGGTAAAGGGGATTTCTCTTAATGAAGCATAAGCAGCGATGCCCTAGTAATAGTCATAAAGTCCGATAAGAGCAATCTCGTCGGACTTCGTTAAATTAACGCATTGTGCAAGTTGAATAGTATGGAAAGAACATTGTGGAAAGGGTTAGAGCCTGTTAGCGCAGTAGAGGGAGGAAGCAGCAATTGTTTGAGCGCTTTATAGATACCCAACTTTAAAATCGAATTTATATTTACACAAAAAAC
>JAKSCF010000209.1 GCA_022360735.1 Clostridia bacterium | reverse complement strand
GTAAGTGATAATGGAATAGGTTTTGAAGTCAGTGAAATTAATATTGAAGACAAAGCTTTCGATATTGATACAAAAAAATCACATATAGGCCTACATAACTTAAGTAAAAGAATCAATCTACTGTATGGCGATCATTACGGTATTGATATCAGCAGCCAGATTGGAAAAGGCACAAAAGTAATCGTTAGAATTCCTGTGGATTATAGGAGTAAGTGATGTATAATATTTTAGTTGTGGATGATGAAAAAACAATTAGAAAAGGTTTGATCGGATTTATTAACTGGAGTTATTTAGATTGCAATATCGTTGCAGATGTCGAAAATGGAATTGCAGCAAAAGAGATATTAAAAAGCAATCACATCGATATTGTTATTTCCGATATAAAAATGCCAGGAATTGATGGTTTGGAGCTTTCAAAATATATTCACGAAAATCATCATAATGTTAAAGTAATACTTTATACCGGTTACTCAGATTTTGAATATGCAAAAAAGGCTATAAAATATGGAGTTTCAGATTTTATATTAAAGCCTTCTACTACAAAACAGATTACAGAAGTGATCAAGCATGTGACCAAAGCTATTGATGTCGAAAGAGCGAAAGATACTCGTATTAAAAACTTAGAGTTTCGACTAAAAGATATTGACGAAAAAGAAAGAACTGACTTTATCAAAGATATTATCAATGCTTATATAACCAATGTTGAGGATATTGAAAAAGGTATTGTATCTCATAAACTGGATATTGGACCATATGTTGTCTTGCTGTATAAAATAAGCAATGAAAACCAAAATGATAATCTAAAGAAGATAATGACTTTTATTACATTATCACTGAATGATATGCAGCAATACACATTTATATATAAGCATGGTGTCATTTGCAGCCTTATTGAAGTAAAAGGCGTAAGTGATGATGGTAGAATAAAGCTTATCGTCGAAAGAAGCAAGAAGATCGAATCTTTTGTTAAAGATTTTACAAAATCCAGCATTACAATTGGAATCAGTAACATTCGAAGAAAAATAATGAGTTGTAGAAAATCTGTTTATGAAGCAGAAATATGTCTGGATAGAATTTTTTATGGTGAACAAAGTATCATTGTTTTTTCACAGATTAATGAGATAAGAGAAATTCCAAATAAGTCTATAGATCTTGATAAAATATTTGAATATATAAAAAACAAAAAGAATTCTCAAGCAGCTAACGAGATAGAAATACTGTTTCAAAATTTTGAATCCACGAAAGAGCCCATAGATTATATTAGAGCAACAAGTATATCAATCTACTCAAAATGTCTTCATGTTATGAAATGTTATAACCTCAATCTAGAGGATATATTTAATGGAAAAAACATATATTCAAATTTATTAAATTCTAAGTCCATCAGCAATCTTAAGATAACTACCATGGAGATGGTTGATAGTGTGATAAACTTTACGATGTGTGATAGCAGCAATTATATAATAAATAATGCGCTTGCATATATTGAAGAAAATTATGAGAGACCCATAAAATTAAATGATATCGCTAATTCTATTCATGTTAACAGTTCATATTTAAGTAGAGTATTTAAACAGAAGACCGGCACAACAATAACCCAAACTCTCAGGAAAAAGCGTATTGAAAAGGCGAAGGACATTATTAAAACAACAAAAACAAAATTATATACCATCGCCTCAATGGTCGGGTTTGACGATCCTTCATATTTTTCATTTGTTTTTAAACAAGAAACAGGTATGTCTCCAGCTGAATATAAAAAAACTTTGCAAAGCTCTAAAATAGAATAGGATACTGAAGAAAGGGATATTGAATCTCTTTTTTTTATGTGTGCCCAGCATGAGGTCATAGTACCAACAAAGTTGGAAAAGAATAGTATTACTTGTTTAAGTTACATTTTGATGGGTACTAATAAATCATAGAGTTTTTTCATTTGTAGTAATAATACTTGATTTAGGGAGGTAAATATATGCCAGAAGAATTTCAAGTAAGTTGTAACAGACCGGACGTCGATAATACGACTATGGATGAACCGGCAAAAGAAGAAAATTATGAAAAAAAGGAGGAAAAGAATAGTATGTTAAAAGTTGGTAAGGCAGCTCCTGATTTTACTGCACCGGCATATCATCAGGGGAAATTCGTGAATGTGAAACTGTCAGAGTTTAAAGGTAAGTGGACGTTACTATGCTTCTATCCTGGAGATTTTACCTTTGTGTGAGCTACAGAAGTTTCAGCAGTTGCTGAAAAGTATGATGAGCTAAAAGCTTTAGATGTAGAAGTGCTTTCGGTTAGTGTAGACAGTGTATTTGTACATAAAATGTGGAATGACAATGAGTTATCTAAGATGGTGGGTAAGGATATACCTTTCCCAATGTTGTCGGATCAAAATGGAAATATAGGCAAAATGTATGGTATATATGATGAAGATGCGGGTATAGAAACAAGAGGTAGATTTCTAATTGATCCCGATGGAAATATCCAAGGGTTTGAAGTATTAACACCTCCGGTTGGAAGAAATGTAAGTGAAACCATTCGACAAATTCAAGCCTTTCAGCTTGTAAGAGCGTCACAAGGCACTGAAGCAACACCGTCTGGTTGGAAGCCCGGTAAAAAGACACTTAAGCCGGGGCCAAGCCTTGTTGGAAACGTGTGGAAAGAGTGGAAAGTAAATGAAGCGTTTGAAGACTAGAATCTTTTAGATAAGGATTTTTTAAAGGCTAAGCTGTTTTAGGCAGTTTAGTCTTTTGTTTGGTGTTGACGATGATAACTTAATGCACTATAATGGCATAAAAACTTCATAAAGAGGTGTGTTAAAGTGAATGGATATCAAAAAAGGACACAACAAAAAATAGATAGTATAAAGAAAGCTGCCATAGAGCTTTTTAATGTATATGGATTAAAAAAAGTCAGTATGGATGAGATTGCTGTCAAAGCTGATGTATCTAAGGTAACCATATATAAGTATTTTCATAGTAAAGAAGAATTGATTCAGGAAATCGTCAAAACCATCTTCATTCAGATAACAGATGAAATTCAGGAAGTTATTTACAGTGACATGTCGTTTATAGAAAAGTTAGAAAGCTTGGTCTTTAAGAAGAAGCATGCAGCCTCCCACATACAAGGAGAATTTGTGGAAAAGGTTTTTTCAGAAGAGGATGAAATAAGTCAATTTTTGGATGACATATACACGGAAAGAATTCAAAAACTGATATATGATTTTTTTGATGAGGGTAAAAAAGAGGGCTATATTCATTCTGATATTCCTAACGATATATTGTATCAATATATCAAAATAATGCGAAAAGGATTGAGTATGCAAATGGATGAACTTAAAACTGTGATTACTCAGCCTGAGGTATTTAAACAACTTATTCATTTGTGCTTCTATGGCATGATTAAGTAAAAAAATGTTAACCTCTAAATTGATGTTGATTTGAATGATCGATTTTTTAATCCATCTCTTTTACAGCTCTAAAACTCAAATAATCCTGAGCATCCGTTTTTCTTTTTCCAAAGATACCGCCATGATATACGACTATATATGCCTTTTCTATATCTTCTACGGATGTATCGGAAGTCCAATAATAAATGACTTTTGAATGCACATCCCATAAAGGCGTTTCTTTATCGGGTGTTTTTTCATATTTTGCTTTTCCTTCTTCAGCATACCAGATGCCGCCTGCGTTTTCACCATGAATCATCATGGATCGAACGGCTTCGTCAACGGTTGGTAAACGCCAAATGTTTTGCTCTTTTTCCATAATCGTCAAGCCGTCATCAGATAAATACTTACATATATCTTGTGCTTCTTGCCAGGATATTCCTTCATCCGGCCAGCCAGGGCCTCTTGGTGCCCAAGCAAAGGTAATACCATTTCCTTCAACCGTTCTAATACCAAAATCTTCGTCATTAATTCTCTGTGAAACTTTAATGCCTTGAGGAATAGAAATGGCTAAGGTAATGATTAAGGGAATGAATATGATTAAGCGGTATGCCCATTTCTTAGGATGAGGTTCTCCAAAATAGTATAATAGTGCCATAACGGCAATAGGTATGATGATGAGTATACTGCTGGGTCCTGAGAAAAACCAAATACAGAAGATACTTAAAGCAATATGCATGAATACCCCTATTTTCTTCCACCTCAATACAATTAAAGCTAAAGCAACTAAGATAATCGTAATTATCATGTATTGAAATAAAAACATAGAAATATTATTTAAGATAGAGGTGGAGTACCAGCCTTCATGGAAATTTTCGAAAGCGCCCCAATATGCCCAAAAACTTGAGAATATTGTTGTTATGGCAACGCCTATCCAACCCAATATCATTTTTCTGCGTTTCATCTTTTTTTCCTCTTTAAGTCTCAGCTGATTGATCTCGCTAGGTACCATTCCTCCATATTTCTTTTTCCACTGATGAAAGGTTTTTTGAGAGATGGCCATTTTAAGGCATACTTCTTCAAACGGTACCCCTTCTTCAACTTGTTTGAGGACGAATACAATTTGTTCATCCGTAAATTTTGAGTTTTCCATTATTTGTCACCCCTTTTTCTTTTATGTTATCACTTTTAATTTAAGTATCTACCCTTTGAGATGAAAATTATAAAATATTTAAATGGTAACTGAATCTCCATAATTCAAGATCATGCAATTAAAGCCCATTTCTTCAACTTTTTCTTTAAACATCCCGTCATCAGAGGGATTATAGTTTTTGCTGAATAATGCCGGACAATTGTAATGCGTTGGAATGACAAATTTGGGTTCCATTATTTTGACTGCTTTTAAGGCTTCTTCTTCATCCATTGTATTACGAGGGATGCTGCCACCTATTGGAAGCATTAAAACGTCTGGATTTTTAATTTTTTTCCAGTCATTTTCATTAAGAACCGTATCACCAAGATTGACAATAACTTTTCCATCCAATTCAATTTTGAATCCCATTGATCCAAGTCCAAGTCTTTCTTCTGAGCCAGGATGTACGGTCTTAGAGAAAGGTCCAAATTTAAAAACCAGAGGACCATGAGTTGTTTGGATGCCGGTAATAACCATTTCATCAAGTTGTATTGTTTCGTCAACAGATAGGGTATAAAGCTTTTTTATTAATGTTGAAAATGTAAGCCCTCTATCTCGGGGGCCAATCATGAGTTGATTGCCTTCTTTTTCTCTTACCATCGTTTTATTACAGATAACAGAAGCATTTGAAGTTTCTGCTACTTTATCTGTATACCAATGATGATCAGGATCGCCATGAGTGACGAATATATAATCAACATCTTTCCATTCAGATTTAGGAAGTAAAGTTTTAAAATTGAAGAAATACAAAGCAGCACCAGGATCAATAGCTATTTTTTTATCACCAGATTGAATAATAAAACTATTAAACAGATAATGTTTGATGTCCATAGTTTAGCCCCCTTTTTATAATATTTATGTCTTTACTTATTCTTTATATCCGGTATATTAAGTTTTTGTACAATAAATATATATTTTGCAAGATATAGGTAATCACACTCAGTGAAATGAACTAAAACATCAATATGAGTACATTTTATCAAGTTTCTTTGGAAACGTCAACTCAATATACTATGAGTCGTTGCTTATTCCCCTAGCACATACCAACTAGTTGACGGAGTCAACTAGTTGGTATATACTTAATACAAGTCAGAAAAATTTTAATGAAGTAGGTGAGAACATGAAAAAAAATAATCATACTATTTTAGAAATCAGACGGTTTAATCGCTTTTATACAGAGATATTGGGTCTGTTGGATCAGCATGTTTTAGAGAGTCCGTATTCATTAACGGAAGCGCGTATTATTTTAGAGATCTATAAAATAAAGGACTGCACAGCAAATAAATTGATGAATAAACTGCATATCGATAGGGGATATCTTAGCAGAATTTTAAACGGATTTGAGAAAAAGGGGCTCATTCGAAAGGAAAATTTTCCAACAGATAGGCGGTTTTACTTTTTGTATCTAACACAAAAGGGAAAGGATATTCTAAATGATTTGGAAAATAAGTCGAATCAACATGTACAAGCGCTAGTTGCACCTTTAACAGGAGAGGAACAAGGGAAACTTTTGGATGCGATGAAGCATATTGAGAATGCTCTGTCATCAACGCTTCACTCTATCAATATTAGAAGCTTCCGCCCTAATGATATTGACTGGGTTGTTCAAAAACATGTGGATTTATACGAAACAGAATATGGATTTGATAATACTTTTAGACAATATGTGGAAGAAGCCATATATAAGTTTCAAGAAGATTTCCGCAAAGAAAAAGATAACTTATGGATAGCTGAGGTAAATGGTAAGCCTGAAGGCATGATTGCTATTGTAAAGGTGGATGATGAAACGGCCCAGCTTCGATGGTTTCTTATTGACCCAAAGATGAGAGGGAAGGGATTGGGGAACAAGCTTATGAGTACAGCAATAGATTTTTGTAAGAAAAGTAATTATCAACATGTATTGCTTTGGACAATCAGCATTTTGGATGCAGCACGACATCTTTATGAAAGATATGGGTTCACACTATCAGAAACCGTTGAACATAATGTTTGGGGGAAAGACTTGATTGAAGAACGGTGGGATTTATCTTTGTAACTGAGAAGATTGGAAATATACGGTCATAATTTAAGATAGATAGTTAACATTTTCTTAACATATAATGAACAATGTACTAATGGAAGAAGAATCATTTAGTGGTAATATAAAATATGAATCTAATGATTTGCAAATAATAATTTGGAAAGAGTGCGAATAAATAATGATAAAAGATAATCCATTTATGAAAATGAAAAGTGTTAAGAAATTCCTTCATGGAAGAATTCCTGGTCAGTTGATTATTCAGCTTACCGATAAATGCAATGCAAAATGTCCCCAGTGCGGCATGAGAGTTACTGAAGATTTTCAGCGTTCCAAACTAAAACTGGATGATGTAAAGCGGATGATTGACGCTGCTGTAGAAAAAGGTGTTGAATCCGTCTCTTTTACAGGTGGAGAAACTTTTTTATATTTTAATGAGCTCATTGAATTGATGCACCATGCAGGTCAGTCAGGGATAGAATATATCAGAACCGGAACCAATGGTTTTTCGTTTATGAATTCCCACAAAACGGATTATGAGCAGCGTATTAATAAGATGGCTGAAGCTTTAGCCAAAACCAATATCCGTAATTTTTGGATTAGTATTGATTCCTCTGAAGGGGGTTTGCATGAAGAGATGAGAGGCTTGCCAGGGGTTATCCGAGGTATAGAAAAGGCAATACCTATTTTTCATGAGCATGGCATATATCCTTCTGTCAATCTTGGGATTAATAGAAATGTTGGGGGTGCATTTAACCAAGAACAAAATGAAGATGAGTTTGATTCGGAATTATTTTATAATACATATCAAGAAGCATTTAGAAAGTTCTACTCTTTCGTTATTGACCTTGGTTTTACCATCGCTAACGCGTGTTATCCTATGAGTGTCAACCATGAGGAAGAAGAGGGTTTGAGTGCTGTGTATGGGGCCACATCGGCAGATGAAGTGGTTAAGTTTTCGTCCAAAGAGCGGGTGCTGCTCTTTAAGGCACTTATGGATACCATTCCCGAATACAGATCAAAAATTAGGATTTTCAGCCCTCAAGCTTCATTACATGCGTTAATTAAGCAGTATTCAGATGATGACAATTATAGCCAGCCTTGTAGAGGCGGCATTGATTTCTTTTATGTGGATGCAAAAACAGGAGATACTTTCCCATGCGGTTACAGGGGGGAAGAGAATTTAGGTAAATTCTGGGACTTGGATTTAAACAAGATGGATGGTAAAGCTTTTTGTAAGCAGTGCGATTGGGAATGTTTCAGAGACCCATCGGAGTTGTTGGGACAAATGCTTGATTTTCGTGGAAAACCGATTTCTACATTGGGTCGTTTTACAAAAGATAAAGAATACCAATACTTATGGATGAGGGATTTAAAATATTATAAAGCATGTGATTACTTTAACGGAAGAACAGCACCTAGCTATAATAAGCTTGCTTGTTGGTAAAGCAACACGTGTTTGCAATAATCTTGACGTACGTTATTATGTACGGTATAATGGTAACAGGAGGTGAAATGAATGAAAGTAATCCCTGTAACACAAGCGAGAAAAAATATATATAAACTAATAGATGAAACCATAGAATCAAGTGTTCCGGTAGAAATTACTACTAAGAAAGGTAATGCAATCTTACTTTCTGAAAGAGATTGGTCCGCTATTCAAGAAACATTATATCTTGTATCAATACCTGGCATGAGAGAAAGTATAATTGAAGGATTGAATACACCAATTGAAGAATGTGAGGCATTAGATTGGGAAAATATAGAGTAGTTTACACAAAAAAAGCAATAAAGGATGTTAAAAAAATAAAAGGAAGCAACTTAGAAGAAAAGGCATTAGAGCTCATTAAGATTACTAAAGAAAATCCTTTTCAAAATCCTCCGCCCTATGAAAAATTAGCAGGGGACTTGAAAGGTGCTTACGCAAGACGTATCAATATCCAACATAGGCTGGTGTATGAAGTTATTGAAGAAGAAAAAACAGTAAAAATTCTACGCATGTGGACGCGTTATGAATAAAACTTTCTCCGAAATGGGAGGGAGTTTTTTTATGTTATCAGCTTCTTACATACCTTCGATAGTAAAAATATTCTAACTGGGCTCTAACTTTACATCAATCACGCTCTAATATTTATGGTATAAAATTACAATAAATATTAACGTGAAAGGGTGATAAAGGTGAAAAAAATTACGCCATTAACTTTATTTTTACTGGGGTTTGGAATCTTTATGTTTACCAGAAGGAGTGAGATACTTCCTACTATTCAAATTTCAATATTAATTGGGCCAATTTTTATTCTAAGGTTTATAAGAACCCAGCCGGCTAAAAAAGGGATATTGCTTACTTTATTAGGATTTTTATTGAGTATGAATATTGCACTTTGGGGATTGTTTGATATGGGCGATGTGTTGAATACGATTATTGTTAATTTAATCAGAGCCACTATTATAGCCATTCTTTTCTTTTTACCATACATGCTGGACCGATTAATCTATCCAAGGTTTAAAGATAAAACAATGTTATCTACTTTAACTTTTCCAATCATAACAACAGCAATATTTTTTCTATCTTCATTAGAAGGACCATTTGACGGCGCTGGAATGAGCAGTAAATTTGTATATGGACCTCTATTTTTTAAACAATCCATATCATTATTTGGAATATGGATATTAGTATTTATTTCTTCTTGGTTTGTGTCAGTCATTAACTATTTTTGGGAAAATGATTTTATTTGGGGAAAAGTTAAAAAAGTCACACTGGTATTTTTATCGATTATACTGATCATTTCTTTATTTGGTGCAGTTAAAACTTCTTCTTGGATGGGCTCACAATCCGATACGGTAAAAGTTGCAGCAATTGTCCTCATTCCCGAAGATGGAGAAGTGGTATCTATGGACAGTGTTTATACCAATCAAATCACTTCACCTCTTGAAAAAACAATTTTAAGAATAGAAAACTTAACCCAAACAGCAGCTTCAAACCATGCAAAGATCGTTACATTCCAAGAATATGCCATGACAATCAATGAAGAAGATGAAGACATGATAATAGAAGCATACAAAAGAATAGCAAAAGAAAACAATATATACCTCAGCATAACTTATGCATATTTCGTGAAAGAAGGAAAAGGAGAAAATAAACATTTATTGATTGATAACAATGGCGAGATATTACTGGATTATGCCAAAAGATATCTCTTTGGAATTGGAGACACCGGTGAAACCCTAGTATTTAAAAAAGGAGCTGAAGTCATTCAAACAGCAGATACGCCATACGGAAGAATTGGTATCAGTATTTGCAGAGATATGGATTTTACTTCGTATATTAGGCAGGCAGGAAAAAATAATGTTGACATAATGCTAGGGCCTTCCTATGATTTTCCTAAAAGCACAGGTCCAGGCTATTGGTTAAGAACCATAGAAAATGGCTTTTCTTTTGTTCGTCCAACCTATAATGGTGTTACATTTGCGGCAGATTATAATGGGAATATTTTAGCCCAAATGGATTCAGATGAAACAAAAGACGGCATTATGTATGCAGATGTTCCCACTAAAGGGACTAAAACACTCTACCCAACTATTGGAGATTTATTGGGCTGGTTTTCAGTCTTAGGATTATTGGGATGCAGCGTTTTCACAATAATGAATAGAAAGAGAGAATAAAGAGCGCTAAAAACAGCAATTAAACAAAAGCTAAGTATAAAAGTGCCAGTGATGGCGCTTTTTCAATTGCAAATGCAGACAATGGTAAGACAAAATATGACAAGCAGTGAATAATCTATCCTGTTATAATGATGATAGTTAGAAACAAACGAATGATTACAGTATCTCTGATGAATATTAAAGTGAGTTCCTTTTTTTACAATACAAATTAATGACGCTTATATATAATGTTAAGTTAGTAAGAAAGGTATTTATTAAAATGAATAACGAAGCGTATGAGGTAACATAATTTTGCTATAAATGGAGGTAATTTATGAAAATCAGTGAAGCAAAGGCATGTATAAAAGAACTGTATTTAAATACTCAGAGTGTTACGGCACTGATCAGTGAAAGAGGTATAGGTAAAACGTCAGCTTATCAGCAATGTGCGGATGAATTGGGGATTGGATATATTGGATTATATGCAGCAGCCCTTGAAGGGCCTGATTTTATGGGATTGCCTGATAAAGATAGAGAAAAAGGTATAACAAAATATTTAGCACCACAATTTTTACCTACAAAGCAAGCAGTGGAAGACGGCATGTATCCCAAAAAAGGAATCCTGGTTTTAGAGGAGATCAATAGAGTTCCCAGTGATACAATATCTGTATTATATCCGTTGTTACTTGAGAAAAAGATTAATGGACATATGATTGCAGACGGATGGCGTATTGGGGTTACTATGAATCCCGATACTATGAACTATCTGGTAAATTCACTGGATGATGCAATGCTTGATCGATTTATTGCCATAGAAGTAACTGCAGATATAGATGATTATATCGAGTACTCCCTGAAGCATCATCCTAATGATGATGTATTATCCTATCTAAAAGCGTGCCCGGATATGCTTTTGATAGTGAAAAAATCTGCTGATTCGACTGCTCTGGCAAAATCCCCTACACCTAGAGGATGGACTAAAATTCAAGAACTGTTTAATCATTGCAAGCTTGAGGATCATCTCATGAGAGAGCTGGCTGGCGGAATTGTTGGGCCCCAAGCGGCATCGTCTTTTTATGGCTTTTTGAATAACAGAAATTTGATGATTCCGTCAACTAAAGATCTTCTCGAAAACTATGATGAAGTCAAAAATGATATTAAGCATTTAATTGAAAATAATCATATAGATATACTCAACTACATCATACAGAAAGTCATTATAAGCTTTATTGAAGACGAAGAACATATAAAAAATATTGAAGCTTTTCTCGTTGATTTACCTGAAGAAATGCAAATACTATTTTTTAAATATCTTTCTGTAAAGAGAGAAAAGGAATTAGAAATTTTTCTTAGTTCTGAAGTATTTGATAAAGTAAGTGATAAAATTATTGATGTCATCAGTATAACTTAGGGGTGAATCTATGAAGATTCAAGATGTTATTATAAAACTATTAATAGAGCAACCATATTATGGATATGTTGCGTCATCGGTTACTTTAGTGGAAAGTGAAAAAATAGATACCATTAGGATGGCATCTATTCCAAGCTTAAAAATATATTATAACCCAGAATGGTTTGAAAGTTTACCGGTTGATGAACAAAAAGGCGTTATATTGCATGAACTACTGCATGTGATTTTGATGCACCAATATCGACGTATGAATAGAGAAATCCTTTTATGGTCTGCAGCTTGTGATATGGCTGCCAACGAAATGATTGCCAAAAGGTACTTATTTAATAATGCTATAACGGTAGATAAGTTATCGCAAAAGCTAAAAAGAAATTTAGAGAGAAACAAAAATGCGGAGTATTATTATGACATCATAACAGATGTAGACGATTTAATGAGCTTTGCTGTCAAAAACGGTGAGATTCTGTTAGTATTCGAAGAAGAAAGCCTAAAAGCCAATAAACTATCCGATGAGCCTGCTTCAAGCGTGGAAATAAATGCTTTGAAAAGTAAGTTGATTCAAACCATGGAACAAGCCAGTGCAGAAGGAGCGTTACCATCTGGACTTGAGGACAAAATAGAAGAAGTATATCGGGACATGAAAGTCAATTGGAGAATTATGCTTAAAAGATTTTTGACAGGAAGAGGCAAAATGATGGTAAGAAAATCTTATAAAAGACAATCCAGACGATTTGAAAATTTGCCGGGTACAAAGCGAGCTATTGGCGTTAGGGCATTGCTGGCTATAGATGAAAGCGGATCCATCTCAGATGGCTTAGTTAAGGCGTTTTATAAAGAGCTGCAAGAGATCAATAAAATTATCGGTGTGGATATTATGGTGACTAGGTTTGATACCGAATGTACTGAACCCGTACCCTTAAACCAATTTCTAATTAATAACAATAGAGAAAAAAGAGGCGGTACGGATTTTAGACCTGTATTTGCTCTAGCCGATAAAATAAAAATGCCCTTAGTCATTATTTTTTCGGACGGTGACGGCGCTGCGCCTATCTCTGTCAATCAAAACACGCTTTGGGTGCTTACAAAGAATTCAAAAAAACCAGCTGACTTTGGATATTATGTAACTTTTGAGGGATGAGATGAATATGAGTATGGAATATGTTATTTCAGGAGGACAAATTCATTTTGACAAAAAAGTATTTGCAAGAGAAATACTGAAACCCAATAGCTTATTAAAAAAAATAATTGGATCTAGGGATGATGATAAAGACAATAAGCTGCCTGCTGTAACTAAAACGGAAAATCATGTAACCATTTATTATAACGACGCCTCTGATATCGTACTGGACGATAATTTTATAGAGCAGTTTAAAAGTTTAAAATCCAAATATAAAGAAAAAATAAAAGGAAGAATAACCATAAGAATGGTGCTGTATCACTCCTACTATATGGTACTAAATTTTAATGGTGATAACGACTTTGAAATCATGAGTTATTGAAAAGGGGTTTAAAAGCACATTGTTATGTAAGGTTAACTTGACATATCGGCGTTTTTAAATTATCATAGATGTAAGGTTAGCATTACATGTTAGGAGTTGTCAATGAAAAATAGAGTAAGAGAACTTAGATTAAACATGAATTTAACACAAGCTCAGCTGGGTGAGAAAGTTAATGTTTCGAGGCAGGCAATAAATGCTATTGAAACGAATAAATTTGATCCTTCTCTTTGGCTGGCGTATGATTTAGCAGTATTTTTTAAAATGTCTATCGAAGAAATATTTGACTTTGAAGGGAGTGAAAGAAAATGAAACTTCTTAGAAGCCCAATGGTTAATTTGGGAGTTGTAACCATAATATCGTTCATTTACTCACTAATATTTTTCATAACTTCAAATCATATGGAGTTTGAATCTATTTTGTATCCCGGTGAGCTGGAATCTTCTGTTTTAAGACAATGGAGTGATTTTTTAAGACAAGGAAATCAGAAGTATATTGGATTTATATTTCTTATTATAACAGCAGTCATTATATTCAAAATATTAATGTACAAACAGAAAAAATATGATGAGTATCAAACAAATATTTTAAAGAATGCTCTTAGCATTGCAGGTGTCATGTCGATAGCATTGATGCCAATTATTTTGATTAACTTTTTGAGTGTACCCAATGGATTGTTAGAATCAATACTGTTATTTGCTACAGTTCAATGGTTGGTTGTATTGATTTATGAGATCATATATGTTTTTAAATTCTAATACATATCATTTACCAACAGGGTAAAAAATGTAAAAATTCTGTTATTATAAAGGGCTTGTTATTCAATAGCAAGTCCTTATGTTTTTGTTTCATAATATGGAAAAAACAGTGAAAGAATAAAAATAACTTCAAAAACCATTTGACTCTAACGTTACGTCATAGACTATAATCGAAATTGAGGTGATATTAAAGTGAAAAAAAAGATAACCGTCAATGAAGTTGCGAAACTTGCCGGCATAAGTGTTAGGACCCTGCACCATTATGATAAAGTAGGATTATTAAGACCAAAACGTAAAGCAAACTCCAATTATCGTTTGTATGACGAGAATGATTTAGAAAGGTTGTGGCAGATACTATTCTTTAAAGAGCTTGATTTTCCACTTTCTAAAATAAAGGAGATTATGAATAATCCTAAATTTGATAAAGAACAGGCTTTAGAAAGTCATAAAAAATTATTGCTTGAAAAAAGAAAAAGATTAGACAACATTATTACCTCAATTGACGAAACCATTAAGAAAGGATTTGAGATGAGTATGATTAAAACATTTAGTAATGAAAGCTATGAACAATATAAAGAAGAAGCCATAGAAAAGTATGGTGATATGGCTAAGGCGTCATATGATCGAGTATCACAATACAGTAAAACCCAGTGGAAAGCCATAGAAGAAGAAGCTAAAGAAATATATTCCGGGCTTGCGGAAAATATGAATAAAGGGGCAGAGGATGAGATCGTACAACAATTAATAGCTCAGTGGAGAAATCATATCACCAAATATTACTATGACTGCACAATAGAAATATTTAAGGGGTTAGGACAATTGTATGTTACGGATGAGCGTTTTACAAAAAATATTGACAAAACAAAAGAAGGATTAGCTTCATTTATGAAAGAGGCTATGGACTATTACTGCAAAAAAAAACAATAAAGAGGCTGAATAAGCCTCTTTGAAGCTATCGAAAAATGAATACAGGCGCATAAATATTCGTTAATGTATTAATTTAGAGAAATCATAACTGAGCATCAATGAGTTCTTTAACCGAGATATCCGGATGATGATATTGATAATTTTCTTTCTTATTGCTCATGGATTTAAGTCTTATGGCCTCTTGAGGGCAAAAATGCAGACATGCAAAACACATGGAACAATTCTTTTCAAAGGTTGGTACCCAACCATCCTTACTATTAGTCATTTTAATATTCTTCATGGTACATACTTGACTGCAAAGACCACATCCATTACACAATTCAGAGTTGAGTTTCATGTTGCCAAAACCTAAAAACATTTTAGAAAAAGGTATTACAGCTTTTTCTACAGTTTTAAGCATTAAGTTTTTAGGAGATTTATGGGTTACTTTTTGATGATAGATTTGACTGGCATGGATTTCAACTATTTTTTCTCCGTCCGTTAGCATGGTTGGTATTTTTTCTTTTTTTGTTGCAAAGGCAATGTTGTTATCAGGGAAAACAACTTCGAAACGGGCTTTTACTTGCTCCGTTCCAAGAATTTGATCCATATTATATAGAGCATTGCCAAGGGACCCGCCGGAGTTTGCATATAGAAACAGATAGGTATTTTGTCTAACACGTAAATTTTT
>JAKSCF010000549.1 GCA_022360735.1 Clostridia bacterium | reverse complement strand
CTTCTTTTTGAGTGGATTCTTCTGCACCGGCATTATTTGACTTAGAATTGTTACATCCTGTTAAAACAACTGAGCACAATAACATAAAAACTAATCCGAATAAAACTATTCTTTTCTTATTAATCATGGTTGTTCTCCTCTTTATTATTAATGAATTATATTATTTTTATGGTTTCAAATGCTTAGTCCTTCAGCCCTTGATGCATCACTCCTTTAACATAATATTTTTGTAAAACTAAGAATAAAATAAGTACGGGAAGTATACTGACCGTATTAGCGGCCATCATCTGCGACCATTGAGTCCCATAACCGCCTTCGTTCTGCACAAACTTTGCTAATGCTAAGGACACAGTCCTTACCCTTTCACCTGAAGTAATAATCAATGGCCATGTATAACTGTTATATTGATATGTAAACGTTATAATCCCAAGTGTTATCATGGTGGGAACCATAAGCGGCAGTACGATTCTAAATAAAATTGAGAGATGGGAAGCACCATCGCATTTTGCTGCTTCTATAATGGATTTTGGCATTTGTTTAAATCCTTGATTCATGAGAAATATTGAAAATCCTGAAATACAGCTTGGTATAATCAATCCTCTAAATGTATCCAGCCATTGAAATTTTGCTAAAAGTATATAACCCGGAATTAAAGTCATATGTGTAGGCAGAAACATAGAAAATATAAAAATAACAAACACTAATTTTCTTCCTTTAAAATTCGTAAAATTCAATGCATATGCTGCTAATGCCGCCAAAATAACCGTCACAACAGAAATCGTTAAGGCGACAAACAGTGTGTTGGCAATATAGCTGTCAAAATTGTATTCTTTAAAAACTTTAATATAATTGCTCCATTGAGGATTAGACACATGCAATGAAAACTTTGATCCAACGGCTTCTTCTTGAGTTTTTAAACTGGTTACGAACATCCAAGCTAAAGGAGCCCCCATAATCATACTAACTGCAATCAAAGAAAAATATCTCAAACCTATTCTTAATTTCTTCTTCATACCTTTTCTCCTAATAATTAACCCATTTTTTCGAACCTATAAATTGAATAACGGTTAGAATGATTAACAGTGCAAACAATACCATTCCAATTGCAGATGCATATCCAACATTAAAGAACTTAAAAGCACTTTTATAAAGGTAATAAACAATAACCATTGAAGCGTTGGATGGACCGCCTTGTGTCAAAACGGATATCTGGTCAAATACCTGCATGCCTTCTATTAACGACACAACGGTTACGAAAAATATGGTGGGTGATATACTTGGTATGGTGATACTTTTAAATAACTGCCATTGATTTGCCCCGTCAATTTTACCGGCTTCATAAATAGAATCCGGAACGGATTGTAAAGCTGCAAGAAAAAACATCATGTAATACCCAACAGCTTTCCATACGCCCATGATGATAAGAGCCGGAAGCACCGTATCTGTAGACGCTAACCACCCAAGGCTTGGTAATCCGATTAAATTTAATAATCCATTAAATAATCCTTCGTCTACGTCATATAAAGCCATCCATATAATAGATATGGCTACCATTGGCGCGATTTGTGGTGAGAATATGATGACTCTAAAAAAACCTGCGCCTTTCAGCTTTGTATTTACCAATAAAGCTAATAAAATACCCAAAAGCACAACCCCTAATACATAGGATAAAGAATATATTCCGGTATTTAAGCAAGTCTTCATAAAATCCGCATCCTCTAGTAAAAATTGATAATTTTCTATACCGATAAATTGTCTGGCACTGATCATGTCCCACTCAAAAAAGCTTAAAAACATAGAATAAAGTATTGGAAATATCCAAAACAATAGGATAATACTAAAAGCCGGTATTATAAAAAGCCATCCTATTGAGTTTTCTGAACAAACAACCCTTTTCAAAATTTCTTTAATATTACCCATATATGTCGATAGTGATTTATTCCTGGATACCGATCTTGATTTTGAAAGAACACTTGTAACCAATTCAGGCATTGACAATCCCCCTATTCTAAATAAAAGTTGAAATGCTTATATCATTACACCATTGATTTTTTTATACGACCACAACAATTTATACCTATGACTGTATCCTAACTTGTCGCCAAATTTTAAGTGTTACAGCCATGTTAAGCTTAGGTTAATAAATAATAATATTTGCTGTAAATTTGCTGTAAAAATTTTTCACATTAAAAAAATGTCCTATTATTTAAGACATTTAAGACCGAAGATTAAATACTTTGCAATTGAATGCAGCTGCATAAATATCCGTTAACGAATATTTATACACCTGCATTCAATTTGGTTACAACCTCAAATGTCCCAATATTTTAAGACATTTGTGAAAAATCCATAAAAAACTTTATTCTATCCCCTCTCATTCTTGCAATGGTGTATTCTATCGGATTTTTGTTTTCCTGCATATTCACAGTTCTTGTGATAAACAATGGATAATTGGTAGGAATGTTTAATCTTAAAATATCTTCATGGTTTGGAAATGTTGTTTCTATTGAATAATTTTTGCATATCGGCGTACATTGGTATTTTTCTTTTAATATTTTGTGCAGTGAATTAAAATCATCTAAATGCAAGCTTAAATCAGGCACAAGCTTTTCAGGTAAAGTGGAAATATATAATGCTATAGGTTCATTATCAACATAGCGGATAATGGTCAGCTTGTATGCTTTATCACTATCATTTAATTGTAACGCTTCCTTTTCTTTCACATTTGGAACAAATAATGACCAGTTTAAGAGCTTATTGTGATATTTCTTTTCCAGCTTGGTTAGATTGTCTGAAAAATTGCCGCCTGTCTTTACCGGATATTCAATGAATATGGTTTTGTCGCTTACATAGCACCCTCTTCCTTGGGTAGAGTGTAAATATCCTAAATTCTTTAATCTTTCTATGGCTTTTCTCACTGTATATCTATTTACTTGAAACATTTTACTCAGCTGATGCTCAGTTAATATTTGGCTTCCTATTTCAAATTCACCATTTTCAATTTTTTCAATAATATACTCAGCTATTTTGATATAATTTTCCATTATACTTCTCCCCTTTATTAAACATATAATATTGGTTCCCTTAAATATAATATTTTAAAATTAATAAATAATTAATATTATGTTACAACCAGGTAAAATTCTTTAAAAAGGACTGGAAAGTATTGCAAAAAAATAGTGATGGGTACAATAACCCATCACTAGATATGATGATTTCATCTCTAAAAAATCAATGAGTGGTTTCGGCAAGGTATTTTTCTTCCAACAATTTATAGTCGTTAAGATCCAATATATCGTTGAGTTCACCAAAGATGTACATGTTATTCAAATACTCAAGGGTACTTCCCTTTTCTTTTAATTCCTGCATCAATCCCACCATGGCTTTACTATATACTCTGCATGCTGCTCCTGGATATATGATGATGCTGTAGCCCAATGCCTTTAACTCATCTTTAGACATAATAGGTGTTTTGCCGCCTTCCACCATATTAGCCAGTAACGGCACCTCATTAAATGTGCAGCATATCTTCTCCATCTCTTCTTTAGATTGTGGTGCTTCTATAAATAAGGCATCCGCACCTGCTTCTACATATGCCTGTGCTCTTTCTAAAGCAGCCTCCAAACCTTCACTGGCTCGTGCATCGGTTCTTGCTAAAATCATAAAATTATCATCTTTTCTTGCATCACAAGCAGCCTTAATTTTTCCAACCATTTCATCTGTTGACACCAATATCTTACCTTGCATGTGGCCGCATCTTTTAGGTAAGGATTGATCTTCCAGCTGTATACATGCTATGCCTGCTTTTTCATATTCTTTTACCGTTCGAATAACGTTTATTGCATTGCCGTATCCCGTATCTCCATCGGCAATAATGGGAACTTGAGCTACATCATAAATATAAGAAGCTCTCGAAACCATTTCCGTCATGGTAGTCAATCCTATATCGGGTTTCCCTAACATGGTATAGGATACACCTGCGCCGGTCATATATAGGGCTTCAAATCCTACCTTAGTCGCGACTTTTGCAACTAATCCGTCATGAACACCCGGGATTAGTAATATATCGTTACTGTTGATTAATTCACGTAATTTCTTTCCTGTACTCATATTATTTCCTTTCTTTTGACGATTTAAATTTGTTTTTAATATAATTAACCAGCCCGCCTTGTTCCAATATTTGTCGAACTTGTTCCGGAATTTCGCTGTATTGATGGATTTCATTTTTTGATACGTTAATGACTTGAGATTTTTCAAAATTGCAGACAATAGTATCTCCATCGTCGATACTTTTGGCTATTTCTTGTGACTCTATTGCCAATATTCCTAAATTAAAACAATTTCTAAAAAAAATTCTCCCAAAACTTTCTGCAATGACTACTTTAATGCCTGAAACTTTTAATGCGGTGGGTGCAGATTCCCTAGATGAACCACATCCAAAATTTTTACCACCTACCACAATATCACCTTCACGAACCTCTTTTGAAAATTCGGGCCGAATATCGATGAAACAGTAATCTTTTAGTTTTGAAGGCTCATCGTTCCAGTTTGCTAAAAATTGGCCGGGAACCATATTGGTTGTACTGATATTATCGCCAAATTTCCATGCAATGCCTTTGCTCATATTCTAACCTCCCTTGGGTCAACAATATAACCCGTTAATGCGGATGCTGCCGCTGTCAACGGTGATGCTAAATATACTTTGCTGTTTTTGTGGCCCATTCTACTCTGGAAATTTCTATTGGTTGTAGATATGGCAACTTCTTCATCAGCCAACAAGCCCATGTGGCCTCCAAAACATGCACCACAGGTAGGCGGTGTAATGATTGCACCTGCTTCAATAAACGTTTGTATATAACCTTTT
>JAKSCF010000210.1 GCA_022360735.1 Clostridia bacterium | reverse complement strand
TTATCCACTAACATGCCCAGCACCAAGATAAGGGCAGCAAGGGACAGCATATGAAATTTCATTTTCAATAGAAACATAGAAGAAAATGTAACAAAGATAGACAACGGAATGGCTAAAGAAACAATAAGAGAGTTTCTAAGTCCCATTCCAAGCATAACGACAAGCACAACAATGAAAATTCCCTGAATGAGATTCCTTGAAAATTCACTTATGGAATCGCCAATGGTTTCCGGAATAAATGTTATTTCAGAGACCTCTAATCCTTCAGGTAATAGAGGCACATGTTTTTCTAATCTGTTCCTTAACTCTTCTCCCGCAAATATAATATTGGAGTCCTGTTTAAAATAAACACTTAAAAAAACATTGGGCAAGCCATTGACAGTTGCTTCGAATTCATTATCCTCCAGATCCATTCGGATATCCGCAACTCTGTCAAGAGTAATCACTTCTCTTTCTATTTCGTTGCGTTTAATAATGACTTTCTTGATCTCATCTATGGTTTCAAATTTTCCGTTGGTTTTGACATTTATTCTGTAATCAACATTTTCAACAGCTCCAATAGGCATCAGCATATTTTGAGCCTGCAATACATTGGCAATGTCACTCAATGCCAGCCCATAATAGGCCAGCTTCTCAATATCAACATCTATTTTTACCACTTGCTCACGTACGCCGTCAATTTCTATCTTTTCGATACCATCAATGTCTGTTAATTTGTCTTTTAAAAGTTCTGCATAATAATCCAGCTGATCATAAGTATACCCTTCACCGGAAAGTGCCATAATTGCCCCAGGCATTTCCATGATATCTGTTTCTATTGTCACTTCTTCTACACCGTCAGGTAATTCGGTCTTTAAGTCTTCCATCCAACGCCTTAAGGTGTCCCATCGTTCTTCTATCTCTTCTTCGGACAGACCGCTGTCTACAACCAAAAACGTCATGGACATACTGTTATAAATGGTAGACTTTGACCAATAGTAGTCATCTATTTCAATTATTTTTTCTTCTAATTTTTTCGTTACATTCTCTTCCATTTCTTTTGGTGTTGCCCCTGGATATATAATGTTGATATAACATGCAGGCATGGTTGTATCCGGATATTCCTGTTTAGGTATTTTTTGATATGCCAGCAAACCCGATATAAAAATCATGAACACTACGAAGTATATAACCGATTTATTTTCAATGAAAGACTTTATAAATCCTCTTTTCTCCATGATTGACCTCCCTCCTTTTGCTAATTTATAATAACGCTTTCTCCACCACGCAGCACTTTGTTGCCTACGGTAATGACTTTTTCGTTATTGGCAACACCGTCTATAAATACATATTCTTTATCATAGCCGATAATAGCTACTGTTCTTTTTACTGCATGGTGGTCATCCACTACAAATACAAATGGTTCTCCATCATTCAATACTGCATTGACAGGGATTTTTATGCCTTCTTTTTCTCCAATATTCACTTGGACCTTTACGATTGTATATAGAGGTATATTATTTTCTTGTATGGCTACTTCGGCTTTATATAAAAGTGTTTTTGAATCCAAAACATCTGATACAGAAGCCACATAGCCGTAAATCACTTTAGAGTCATATATAATTTTAACTTCATCATTTAATTTGACATTCTGTTTTTCATCCGCAGATAAGCCTATGGTAACTTGTGCATTTTCTGATCCAACCGCAATAACCGGAGCATTTTTGCTGACTTGATTGCCTTCTTTAACAAAAATGTTTTTCACATATCCATCGATACTGCTTCTTAATTCTCCATTTGCAAATTGAGTTCTTTTCATTTCATAGCTTGATAAAGCACTTTCATAGCTTGATTTGGTCAAATCAACCGCACTAACTCTGCCTATATCATAATCTTCCGCCGCAATATTAAAACGCAGCTGTGCGTTTTCATATTCACTCTTTGAAACAGCACCGGTTTCATAAAGCTTTTTGAAATCTTCAAAATCATTTTTGGCTTTTTCATAGTTGGATTCTGCCTTCTTAAAATTGTTCTGGGCATTTTCATATGCAGCTCTGGCAGATTTTACTTTTAATTGACTGATCTCAAGTAAATTTTTATAATCTTTTTCATCCAGCTTTGCTAATACATCCCCGACTTTTACCCTTTGACCGGACTTAACTTGTATTTTTTCAAGTCTTCCTTCCATTTTAAAGCTGTAGATGATCTCTTCATCATTGCTGACAACGCCGGGCAGTGAAATTTTTTTATCATAGGTGGCTTCTTTCACCTGCAATACTTCTACCGGTACTTCTTTTTCATTTTTCATTGTATCTTCTTCACCGCTGCATCCGCACAATAATGCCGCTAAAGCAACCATGACCATAAGACGCTTTTTTTTAATCATTTAACTCTACTCCTTTACTAAAACCCAACTTATTCATGATCAATTTCAAACATTCACGAATAAGTTGTGGAAAACTGACCGCCTTTTCCCAAAAACTAAAAAATTTTGAGATTGCTCTCAAATTTTCTTTATAAAACTTCTATTTTATTCTTTCTTGAAGCGGTATAACATAATTTTTTTTGTATAACTCCATAAAATGTTCCCAAAGTTCTTCCTTATCATAATTATATTTTTCAGATAAAAAATCTTCAAAAACCACATACATATGAAAGGGCATACTTCCGAAAAACAAAAATTCTATTATAAATTTCATTTGTGCTTTGTCATCATCCCTACAATGTTTTTCAGAACGAGCCTTTAGATATTCTAAAAATGAATCCATATATGGAGGTGTATGGTTTTCTTTGTGGGTACCTTTTAGAAACTCCTGCATCATAATTCGTATAATATCGCTTCTGCCTCTAACCTTTTCAGCTATTTTCTCAATTATGCTCATCAGATTATCCAGAGTAAACTCTTGTGCGCTGTCGCTCATTTTTTGATGCATTTCATATAGGTCACCGGTGCCGTTTGCTAACAGTTCCATTAATATATCTTCTTTTTTTTCAAAATAATAATATATTAAGGACTTTGCTACACCAACCTCTTTGGCCAAGCGACTCACACTGGTTGCTTCATATCCATGTTTTGAAAACAAATGTTTTGCGGTTTCTAAAATAGCCGTTTTGGAATCATCTTCCATTCGCACCATCCTTTCAATTAAATGAATGATAGACCTATCGGTCAGTTTTAGTATATACCTATTTTTACCATATGTCAATAATGATTCTCATTTTCACCTATAGTTTTTAAAAAAGAGAAGGTTGTATTTAATATTTTTTTTGTTATTTTATGTATCCTTTTCTGTATGTAAATTCATGCTTAAAACGCCTGTTTTCATAACTGTTTTTCGGAGCAATGTATGGTACATAAAGGGTGACTTCATATTTTTCAACATAATATTTACTCTCAATTTCTTACAATTGTGATGATAAGTTTTTATAACATTTGAGCTGCAGTTATTCAGTGCATCGGAAAGTGCTATCGCACTCCGCATAGCATAGCTGAAGCCTTCTGCAGAACTGGGACTGATAAATCCGGCACTTTCACCTAAAAGAAAAATGTTTTTTTCTCCTAATGCAAGATTTTTCACTGATGTGGGTCGTAAGATATAAGCGCCTTCACGGTGTTCTAATTCGCCTAATTTAAAACCTTTATTCATCAGTTTTTCCTTCAATAGTTGAAACTTTTCATTGACTTTGTCTCTAAAGGGAATAGCAGATCCTACTATGACACATTCTTCTTTGGGTATGGTCCATGAATAGAAATCTGTTATTTCGCTATCAAAAATAGTTGTAAAGTAAGGCATTGCAGGTTTTATACGATACCATTCCTGTATCGATGCATACTTTTCAATTTGGTCATTATCGATGAGCCTCTTACGAGTCAGTGAAGCACCGCCATCTGCACCTACTAAGTACTTCGTATTCACTTTATACTGGCTGCCACCCTTAGAATAAGTAACATCAATACTTCCATCTGATTTTTTCTCATAATTTTTAAATACAGTTCCAAATTCTTTAGTAACATTTTGAGGTATTAGATCCACTAGCCACTGGTCAAACTTTTCTCTATCTACATTGATATAGTGCCTTTGGTAATATCTTTCTATCTGGTTGTCAAAATCTAATGTTCTTACAGTAAATAACTGAGGGCCTACCAGTGTTTCTTTTGGAACGCCTAATCCCAATTGTGCGATGACCTTCTGTGCATCCGGTGCGAGCAATCCACCACAACATTTTACTATTTGTCTGTCGTTATGATTGAATAACCGCTTATCCAAAAGCAATATTTTATATGTTTTTTTAAGCAGTCTTGCCAGC
>JAKSCF010000211.1 GCA_022360735.1 Clostridia bacterium | reverse complement strand
CCCTGTATATTTCAAAAAATCTCTCTGAACATCTTTCAAAAGATAAGGAGGGAGTATTTTCCACAACAAATGAACGATAAACAGCTATAAGTATGCCAAAAATCACAATACTTAAGGCAAACACTTGATGCAGCATTTTATTCTTTTTAGACCTTAGATATAAGCCTATAAAAAAATAAGCCAACATTACAAAAGCAGAGAAATAGTGTATCTTTTGAATGATAGTTCCGGGTTCTCGAATAAAAAATCCATAAAAAGCTTGTTCAACAGCCAAAAAACCGGATAATATCAATATTCTAATATTATTTTGAATCACTTTATACTCTAAGAATTCTTGTTTATAATCACCATACGAAAAGTACTGTATTAACTTTTCAATATATTTCATGATAAAATACCTCATAGGATTACTTTGTTTTAAAAAAATATTGGCATAAATTCAATATACTTTTAAGTTATTTTATCATATAAATGATCCATTCACTAATGAAAAACGGGATAAATCAGGTATTTTTGCATCAGGTATCAACCTGTACCACTTCTGTTGCAAAATTAAATCCGACATTCACATTCAAGCAGATGTCGGATTTAATATAGTAGGAAGGTTGTTACCTTTTGCTCTATTAACGTTTATTTGATGTTATGATCCATAGCTTTTTCCAGAATGTCTAATCCATTGTTCAATTGTTCATCCGTAAGTACCAGAGGCATTAAGAACCTGATTGAGTTCTCTCTAAGGCCGGCTTCTTGTACAATCAAGCCATTTTGCAGACATTCAGCTATGATTGCTTGGTTTTCTTCAGCCGCTGGTTCTTTTGTTTCTCTGTCTTTGACAAACTCTATTCCAAGCATGGCACCAAGACCTCTGGTGTCTCCAAGCATTTGATATTTTGCTTTCCACTTTTCAAATCTAGCCGTACAAATTTCGTTGATTTCCATAGCTCGTCCTGCCAGATTGTCTCTTTCGTATATTTCTATTACTTTTAGAGCAGATGCTGCAGCCACCGGGTTGCCGCCATACGTACCGCCTACAGCCCCGGGTTGTAGGGCGTCCATAATTTCTTTTCTTGCCGTAACCGCACTGATGGGCATTCCTGCAGCAATTGATTTGGCACTTGTTATGATATCCGGTGCCGCACCTGCTTCAGCCCAGTATTCACTTGCAAACATTCTTCCCGTCCTACAAAAACCACATTGCACCTCGTCGGCGACTAACAGGATGCCATTTTCATCACAAATTTTTCTTAGTTCTTTCACATATTCAATTGGAATCGGAATGAAACCGCCTTCACCCACTACCGGCTCAATCACAATAGCCGCCACATCTTCGGCCGGTACAGTATCTTTAAAGAACATACGAAGCTTTTCAATGTAATAATTTAAGCCTTCTTCTTCTGTCATGCCCTTTGGTCGTCTATAGATATATGGTAATTCACATTTATGACTGGATCCCGGCAAAACACCTAATCCCGATTTGTATGGTCTTACTTTAGAAGTCATTGCTAAAGTAAAATAAGTTCTGCCATGGAACCCGTTTGTAAAGGTTACGATTTCATTTCTTTTTGTAAAAGCTCTTGCCGCTTTAACGGCATTCTCTAAGCACTCTGAACCACTATTTACAAAGAAAGTTTGTTTCTCATCACCTTTAACAGGCACAATGCGATTCATTTTTTCAGCTAAATCAATATATGGCTTATACGTAATAACATTGATTTGTGTATGGAAGAATTTTTCAACCTGCTCTTTAACTGCTTTCACAACTTCCGGGTGAGAGTACCCAACATTGAGTACACCAATACCGCCTACCCAATCCATAAAAATATTTCCATCAAGGTCTTCCACCATTGCGCCTTCACCTCTATTGATAACAGCAGGTGTATCTGTTCCTACTGCAGAGGGAATTACTTTTTTTCTTTTGTCAAGAACTTCTTTGGACTTAGGTCCCGGTAACTCTGTTTTGATTTGAACTAATTCATTTCTTAGCATTTTTATTCCTCCTGGTTTATTTTATATTTATACGCTTTATAGGTATCTATAGTTGGACTGCTCCCTTTTCTCAGGTGCTTTTATCCCCCGCCTGACAAGGGAAATACACTGATTTCATCCCCATGTTTTACATAAGTGTAATCATATTTATTTAGGCTGACAACATTTCCATTGAGCTTAACAAACAAGTAATTTCCTGAATGTGCGACTACTTCTCGGTTGTCTTTTACCATCTTGAGTAATTGTTTTATCGTTAATGAGGCACTATTCAAGTTAACTTTTTTTCCATTAACGCTTATCATTTACATCACCTTCTCAATAAACTTATTTTCTTTCATCTCATTCATATAAACATCAAGGCCTAATTCTTTAATCTTCTCCTCTGAGGGAACACCGTTTTTATCCCATCCTCTTAAGGCGTAATAATCATCTAAAGCTTTTTCAAATTCATCTCTTGGAATGACAACTTCTTTTCTGTCAAAATATCCATCCGGCAGCTCTAATGGATCTTCAAACATTCGAGGCGGCAACGTATCTTCTTTTCTGGAAAAGCCCTCACGCAAATTAAATAGTCTGATTAAATTCCAAATTCTCTCCCCTGCTTTTAGATAATCTTTTTCACTTAATTCAATGCCTGTAGAAGCTGAAATTGCCTGCAGCATATCTTCTGTATTGAAGGGCAGGAAATCACATAGCAGTACTGAAAACGCAGCTGCTCTTTCATCTTGGACATCCTTAACATAAGGCGGCTTATCGTCAAAAGAAAAAGTTTTAAGGATTCCATTAATCTCAGGCTTTACCGCCCAACATCTTTGATGACATGCTCCTCTGTCTGCTGTTGCATAAGCTAAAGCTTGCCCCCAAGAAGTTCTTGGCTCATATCCGGCCATTTCAAGTCCTTTAACATGAATTGCAAATTGCTCTGTCCCTTGACCAATCTTTTCAGCCGCTGCTTTAACACCATCTGCCATCAGTTCCCCAAGCGCGCCTCTTCTATAACACATATCTTCAATAAGTTTTAATTGTCCTTCTACATCACCAAATTCCGGTGCATGATCCAACAATCCTTTTTCTTTACATTCCATAGCAAAGCCTACAACAACACCGGCTGACATGGTATCCATGCCAAGCTCATTACATAACAGACAAGCTTTGGATACATCTACAATGTCTTTTAGTCCATTGTTACTGCCAAGCAATGCAACACTTTCATATTCTATCTTAACTTCCTCATTTTCTATCTTAATCACCTGACCACAGTTAATTGAGCAGCTATAGCAAGTTGCATTTCGCTTCTTATAGGTACTCATATGTTCACCTGACAATTTCCCTCCATCGTCAATAAAGCCTTGCTTAAAGTTTCTTGTAGGCAGATATCCTCTTTCATTCATTGGTGCAATTAAGTTGGCACTGCCCATGTCATATCTGACTTTAAGCACTTCATTTTCTTTCATAACATTGAGTGTTGCCTGTCTAGCTTCTTTCATCTTATCTTTATCGATATACTCATACTTTTGTGTGCCTTTTATCGCAAAAGCTTTTAGATTCTTTGATCCCATTACGGCGCCTACGCCTGTTCTACCTGCGATACCGGCTCTGGTCTTATCTTCGTCTTTATCCATCATAATGGCTGCCAGTTTAGACAGGCTCTCTCCAGCAGGTCCTATACATGCGACCTTAGCCTTTTGATCTGTTTCTTCTCTTACCATATCAACGGTTTTACTCACTATATTTCCATAAATGTGTTCTGCGTCTCTCAGTTCTATTTTTCCATCATTTATCCAAAGGTATTTAGGTCTGTCGCATTTTCCTTTAACCATAATGATATGATAACCGGCTTTAACCATTTCATTTCCAAAATGGCCGCCCACATGTGAATCCGTATAAGTGCCTGTTAAGGGCGATTTGCTGACCACTACCATTCGGCCTGATGTAGGAAAACCTGTTCCTGTAATGGGTCCGGTTAAAAATATTAAAGGATTATCCGGTGATAAAGGGTCTTCTCCGCCATTCAGATTCTTATATAGTAAATATGCACCCAGTCCTTTTCCACCTATAAATGATTTTATGACCGATTGATTCATCATAACTTCTCTTGTTTCTTCCGTCGTTAGATTAATTTCTAACATTTTCCCATACATCGATATCACACCTTTCATAAATAATCAGCAATATAACTGCATATTTTTACTTAATCGTTGATTTTCTTTTTATAAAAACAATCATTCACTTATACATATCGCAAAATGTGTGCCAATGTGAAACCCCTGTATTTATGCCATATTTCGTTTGTGGCTATT